>VBOZ01000013.1:0-53998 GCA_005893305.1 Candidatus Eisenbacteria bacterium
CCGCCGGCGCAATCCCGACGATCCCCGTCCCGTTCACGTCGCGCACCACAACCTTGATGCGTGCGTTCGCGGCAAGGGCCGTCCCTGCATCGTTGTTCGGACACACACGGAACGACAACAGCGCCGTGGCGCCCTCTTGCGGCGTACCCACAGAGCCTCTCTGAGGTACGTAAAACGAATTCGCAACATCCGGGACGCCAGCGTAGGCGGCCGGGACGATCCAAGCCAAAACTGCCGCGATCGCAATGCCCAGCTTGGCCACTTTCAACATCATGACACCTCCTAGGGTCTCAACGGCTGCTAACAAGCTCACGGATGTAGAGGTTTTTTCGGGTCACGAACAAAGTAGTAGGAGTGATGCCGTGGCGGTTGAAAACACCTCCTTTCGAGCAATTCATTCTTGGATCGTTGCGTTATGCTATATCGAAACATTTCAAGCACTTAGACGGTAACCAGCCCACGCGCCCCTTCCCTCGGGGCCATGAGATTCGTCCGAAATACCTGAAGATAGTACCAATAATGGACCTCAAAGTCAAGGACTAGAACGCTGTAAGCGGTCGGACGGGGAAATTTTGGTGGGCGAAACAGGGTTCGAACCTGTGACCCCTTGCGTGTAAGGCAAGTGCTCTACCAGCTGAGCTATTCGCCCCCTTATTTGGCCAGAATACCCCAGGGGATCAACACCAGATAGCCGGTCAAAAGCAGGATCGGAGCGAGGGTGATGGAGCCTCGGGAGAGGGCCAGGTACCCGGTCAGGATGACCGCCGCCGCGACGGCCAAAATGACGTAATTCTTTCTCCCAAATGCGATTTCGACCCCGGGCTGATCGCCCTGCTTCGGCCCGGGACCGCGCCGCGCTCTCCTGCGGGATTCAGCGACGTTCGCCATCGACCCTCTCCTCCGCGAGAACTGCCGGCTGCGGATCCGGTCGGCGGTAGCCTCTCGGATCGATCTCCACGGTCATAAAGCCTAACCTATTCAAGGCAAATGATATATTGGAAAGGGTCGTTTCCCCCGAAATACGAGCGATATCCTCTTCCAGGACCTCGATCCTCGCGTGGGTTCCTTCGTGCCTGAGCCGGGCGACCCGGAGGCCGAGAGCCTCCCGGAGCCAGGCCTCACCCTGCTCCACCTGGCTCAGCTTCATCACGGTCACCGGAGAGCCGTGGGGGATCCGCGACGCCAAGCAGGCCGACTGCGGCTTATCCCAGACGCGGAGGCCGATGTCGCGAGCCAGGAGCCGGACTTCCAGCTTTCCGAGCCCCGCCTCGAGGAGCGGGGCGCGCACCCGGAAGCGACCGGCAGCCGCCATCCCGGGGCGAACGTCGCCGAGGTCGTCCGTGAGCGCTCCGTACGCGATCGTGGCCCACCCCTCCTCGGCGGCGACCGTCGTGAGCCGCTCGAAGAGCTCCGCCTTGCAGTGGAAGCACCGGTCGGGGCCGTTCGCGCGGTATTCCGTTCGCTCCATCTCCCGGGTCTCGATCACCCTGACGCCGATTCCCCGCGAGGCGGCGAGGGACAGCGCGGCGGTGAGCTCGGCGCCCGGGAGCGAGGGACTCTTGGCGATGACCCCCAACGCCCGTGGACCGAGCACCTGGCTGGCCTCGGCGAGCAGGTAGGCCGAATCGACCCCTCCCGAATAGGCGACGAGGGTCCGGCCCATCCCGGCCAGGATATCGGTAAGCCGCGAGCGCTTCGCGGAGAGAGCCGGCTCGATGCCCGGCGCCCGAAGCCTCAACGTGTGCTCGATCGCACGGCGGCCCGCTTGGGGCGCGCCGGCGGAATGTCCCGCGCGAACCCCGGGCCGATCGGGACCAGCGTCGACTCGCGACGCGCCTGCGCGCGCACCATCGCGATCGCCCGGAGATGCTCCTCCCAGCTCCGCGAGAAGATGTGGGTCCCGTCGCCCCGGGCGACGAAGTAGAGCTCGGTCGAGTCCGCCAGCGGGAAGAGGATGGCGTGGAACGCGCCGCGCCCGGCGCTGCAGATCGGACCGGGCGGGAGGCCGCGGTTTCGGTAGGTGTTGTAGGGCGATTTCACGTCGAGGTCCCTGTAGTAGATGCGCCCACGCCAGACGCCCATGGCATAGGACACCGTGGGGTCCGATTGGAGCATCATACCGCGCCGCATTCGATTGTAGAAGACGGCCGCGATCCTCGGACGCTCCGACGGCACCTGCGCCTCCGCCTCCACGATCGAGGCGAGCGTCACGATCTGGTGCAGCGTGAGTCCCATCTTCGCGCCCGGCAGGGCCATCTCCTCGCCGAGGACCTTGAGGCTCCGCTCCGCCATGACCCGGAGCACCTCCTGGGGGGTCAGGAGCGGATAGAAGGGGTAGGTCTCAGGGTAGAGGTAGCCCTCCATGCGGCTGGCGGGGATACCGAGGGATCGCACGAACGCGGAGTCCTCCGCGAGCGCGAGGAAGCGGACGGGGTCGATCTTGGCGCCGCGATACAGGATGTCCGCGACCTGCTCGACGCGGAGCCCCTCGGGAACGGTGACCATGTCCTCGGCCGACATTCCCTTGGCGAGCTGGCGGAGGATCCGATAGGTGCTCGAGCCGACCGGGAGCGTGAACCGCCCGGCCTGGAGGTTTCGGTCATAGCCCAAAACCCTCGCGGCGAGGACGAAGAGGCGCGTGTTTCCGACGAGCCCTTCATGCTCGAGGATCGCCGCGATCGCGTCGATGCTCGCGCCCTTAGGGATGATCACCTCGCGCATCTCGAAATGCCGCGTCACGGTGGCCGGGAACATGATGATCCCCAGGAGCACCACGACGCCGACGATTCCTCCGAGGAGGAGGGTTCGCCGGATGCGGTGGCGGCGCCTCACGGCCGCTCCTCGCCCCGTCGCGTGCGGGGCCGATCGAGCCAGCGCTGGAGGATCACGGCCGCGGCGGCGGCATGGACCGCGTCCCCGGACGCCGCGCGCCGCGCGCGCGCGCCACGGTCACCGCGTCCGCTCCGCTCCTCGGCCTCGCGGCTGCTCAGGCTCTCGTCGATCAGGTGCACGGGCAGCCCCGATTCCTTCCTAAGAGCCTTGGCGAACCGCTCGACGCGGCGGACCTCGGGCCTCGACTCCTCCCCCTCCAGTCCGAGCGGAACGCCCACGACCACGGCCGCAGCCTCCACTTCGAGGGCGACCGCCGCGACCGCGGCGGGAGCGTCGCGAACCGTAGAGAGGCGCAGGGATCGGAGGGGCGTGGCGAGAGACCCGTCCGAATCGCTCAAGGCAAGCCCGAGCTGGCGGAGTCCGAAATCCACGCCTAGGACTCGCATCGCAGCGCGTTCAGGATGGCCTCGAAATCGGTCGGCACGGAGCGGGTGAACTCGAGCGGCTCGCGCGTCACCGGATGCGCGAACCCGAGCGTTTCGGCGTGGAGGGCCTGATGGTCGATCTCCGAGAGGTGGAGCGCGGCTTGGGCGCGCCGCGCGGGCGGCAGGCTCACGAGAGGGCCGCGCCGGCCGCCGTACTCGGCATCGCCGAACACCGGATGGCCGAGGTGCGCTAAGTGCACGCGGATCTGGTGGGTCCGCCCCGTTTCGAGCGTGAGGAGAACCTCGGCGAGATAGCCGTAGTCTCGGACGACCCGGTATCGCGTGGCCGCGTGGCGTCCGCCGCGCGTGACGACCGCGATCTTCTTTCGGTCGCGCGCGCTCCGCGCCAGGGAGGCCTCGACCCTCCCCTCCCGCTCCCGCATCCGACCCCAGACGAGGGCCCGGTACACGCGCTTCATTTCCCGGGCTCCGATCTGGCGCGCCAACTCCCGGTGCGCCTCGTCCGTCCGCGCGACGACGAGAAGCCCCGATGTCCCCTTGTCGAGGCGATGGACGATCCCGGCCCGCTCGGCGCCGTGCCCGTCCGGGAGGGAGCTGTACCGGTGGAGGAGCGCGTGCACGAGGGTGCCGGTCCGGTGGCCCACGGCCGGGTGGACGACCATGCCCGCCGGCTTGTCGATGACCGCGAGCGCGTCATCCTCGTAAACGACCTCGAGCGGGATCGCCTCCGGTAAGAGCGCCTGGGGCGCGCGGCGCGGGCGGACGACCTCGATCCGGTCCCCCTCGCGGACGCGCCGGCTTGGCCGCGCGGGCGCGTCGTTCAGCCGCACGTGGCCGTCGTCGATCAGCTGGCGGACCGCCGAGCGGGAAAGCGATCGCTCCGCCTCGGCGAGGAAGCGGTCCAATCGCTCACCGGCCCGCGATGCTGGAACCGTATGAATTTTCGGGATCGGGAGCGGGTCGCCCCGCTCGGGCGAGATTCCAGGCAAGAAAGAGTACCCCCAGCGTGACGGCGCTGTCGGCGACATTGAACACCGGCCACCGGACGGATCCGACGCCGATGTCGATGAAGTCGACGACCCACCCCAGGCGCGCGCGGTCCACCAGGTTGCCGATCGCGCCGCCGAGGATGCACCCGAGCAAGATCCGATTCGCAAGGCTCCGGTAGGTCTCACGAAGAAAGAGGTAGATGACGACCGCGATCGCCAGGACCGAGATCACGATGAACGGGACGCGGCTGCCGGGAAAGAGCCCGAATGCCGCCCCCGTGTTGTGGACCAGCGTGAAGCGCGCGAAGTCGTCGAGCACCGGCACCGGCCGGCCCATCAAGAGCCGCGAGGACGCCAGCCACTTGGTGAGCTGGTCGAGCGCGATCACGGCGGCGGCGCACGCGGCGAAAACCCCGGCCCGAAGGGTCATCCGCGGAACGAGTTCGAACCCTTTTCCTGCTTCTCCTGGCACGAGACGCAGAGACCGGCGAACGGGATCGCGTCGAGGCGTGCCTTGCCGATCTCCTTCCCGCACTCCCCGCAGTCGCCATACTCGCTTCGGTAGAGACGCCGCAGCGCCTCATCGACGCTGTACAGGAGGCGCCCCTCGGCCGAAGCGAAGAGAAACGCCTTCTCACGCTCCATCGCGTCGGTGCCCATGTCGGCCATGTGGAACGAGTAGGCCGAGAGGTCTCCGCCGGCGTCCCGTTGGGTCTGGTTCATCGTCTTCTCCAAGTACCCCAATTGGCTCAGAAGCTTCCGCCGCTCGTCCAACAGTCGTTCTTCGAAATGTTTGAGATCCTTCTTGGTGAGCAACGTCTCATCCTCCTTTTCGAACGCGCTCGATGCCGACCCGGGCCCGCTCGCCGTCGAATGTCCATTCCTCGACGGCAACGTCCCCGGAAACACGCGGCACCAGCTCCTCCGCCAGCACCTCTTCCCGAATGTATCCCTCGTACCGCTCGCAGGCCTTGGAGAGGCCGGGCGAGAGATCCCAGAAGAGCCGGATCCGGTCGGTCACGTCGAAATCGGCTCCCTTCCGAAGCGCTTGGATCCGGTGCGCGAACTCGCGGACCAGACCCTCCGTGCGCAGCTCCTCGTCCAGGGTCGTGTCGACCGCGACCGCGATCGTGCCCTCCCCCTGCGCGACCCACGGCGGCCGCGAAACCTCTTGGATGATCACGTCCTCGCTGACGATCCGGAATTGTTGCCCGGCCGCCTCGACTTCCCAGCCTCCGGCGGCGATCGCCCCGCGCAGCTCCTCCGCCGGCGCTTCCTGAATGCGGGACGCGATCTCCTTCATCGCCGGACCCACCTTCTTGCCCAGGATCGCGAAATTGGGTTTCACGCTCACGGAGAGGAGCGCCCCGCGGTCCGGAAGCAGGACGATCTCCTTCACGTTCAGCTCATCCTTGATCAGATCGGCCAGTGCCGTCAGATCCCGAGCCTCCCGTTCCTTGAGCCCGGCCACTGCGAGCCTCCGGAGGGGCTGCCGGACCCGGAGCGAGGAGGCGCTCCGCGCGGCGCGGGCCATGTTCACGACCCGGAGCGCCAGCTCCATCGAGCGCTCGAGCCCCTCGTCGATCCTCGCGCGTTCGGCTTCCGGGTAGTCGCACCAATGGATGCTCTTGGGTTCTCCGGGGGACGCGGGGAGGACCAGGTGCTGGTGGAGCTCCTCGGAGAGGAACGGGATGTACGGGGCCAGGAGGCGCGAGACGGTGCGCAGGCACTCCCAGAGCGCGTCGTACGCGGCCCGCTTGTCGGCGGGATCGCCCGACTTCCAGAAGCGCCGGCGGGAGCGACGGACGTACCAGTTCGAAAGCTCCTCCAGCACGAATTCCTGGATCAGCCGGGCCGCGCGCGTCAGATCGTAGTCGTCGAGCGAGCCGCGGCAGGCCGCCGTCAGCGTGTGGAGGCGCGAGAGAATCCAGCGGTCGAGCAGCGCGGGCGTCGAGGGCTCCTTCTTCGCCGGGTCGTAGCCGTCGATGTTCGCGTAGAGCGCGAAGAACTGCGCGACGTTTCGCAGCGTGCCGAGGAGCTTCTTCGTCACCTCGGTGACGCCCTCGGGGTCGAAGCGGGTCGGCATCCACGGAGGGCTCACGGAGATCAAGTAGAAGCGGAGGGCGTCGGCCCCGCGTTGGTCCAGGATGGCGTTCGGATCGACCGTGTTCCCGCGCGTCTTGCTCATCTTCTTGCCCTGCTTGTCGAGGATCAGCTCGATCGGGAGCACGTGCTTGTAGGGCGCGCGGCCCGAGACCGCCACCGCGATCGCCATCAGGGTGTAGAACCAGCCCCGCGTCTGGTCCATCCCCTCGGAGATGAAATCGGCCGGGAAGGAGCTCTCGAATTCCTTCTTGTGCTCGAAGGGGTAATGCCACTGCGCGTACGGCATCGAGCCGGAATCGAACCAGACGTCGATCACTTCCGGTACGCGCCGCTGCGACCCGCCGCACTTCTCGCAGGTGAAGACCACCTGGTCCACGAACGGCCGGTGCAGGTCGAGCGGATCGGGTACGCCGTTCCCCTGCCGGAGCTCGGCGATGCTCCCGACACAACGGTCCGCGCCGCACTTCTCGCAGCGCCAGAGGTTGAGGGGCGTTCCCCAGTAGCGGTTTCGCGAGAGGGCCCAATCGACGTTGTTCTCGAGCCAGTTTCCGAATCGATTCGCGCCGATGTCCCCCGGATGCCACTCGACGGTTTTGTGCGCCGCGAGGAGCTGATCGCGGAAGCGCGTCGTCGCGATGTACCAGGTCTTCCACGCGTAGTAGAGAAGGGGCGTGTCGCAGCGCCAGCAGAACGGATAGCTGTGCGTCGTCATCTCCTCACGGTAGAGCGCGCCGTGGGTCTTGAGCCACTTCCGGATATCGGCCTCGGCGTCCTTCACGAACTTCCCGGCCCACGGCGTGACCTCGGCCGTGAACCTCCCCTGAGGGTCGACCATGTGGTGCTGCGGCAGGTCGAGGCGCTGCCCCAGGACGTAGTCGTCCTCGCCGTACATCACGGCGGTGTGGACGACCCCCGTCCCGTCCTCGGTCGTAACGAAGTCGGCGTCGGTGATGTAGTAGGCCTTCTTGCCGGTCACCTTCTGCAGATCGATGAAATCGAAGAGCGGTCGATAGCCCTTCCCGATCAGCTCCCGCCCCTTGAGCTCGCGCTCGACCACGTGCTCCCCTTCGAGCTGGCTCAGCCGGTCACGGGCGACGTAATAGCGCTCCTCCTTATCGCCCCTCGTCTGGCGGACCCGGACGTAATCGAGGTCCGCGCCGACCGCGAGCGCGACGTTCCCCGGGAGGGTCCAGGGGGTCGTCGTCCACGCGAGCACGAACGCGCCCGGCTCGTCGACGAGCTCGAACTTGACCGTGACGGAGGGCTCGGTCACGTCCTCGTAGCCCAGGCTCACCTCGTGGCTCGAGAGCGGCGTTCCGCAGCGCGGACAGTACGGGACGATCTTGTGGCCCTGATAGAGTAGCCCCTTGTCCCAGATCTGCTTGAGAAGCCACCAGACGCTCTCGATGTACTCGTTCGCGAAGGTGACGTACGGATGATCCATGTCGAGCCAGAATCCGATCCGCTCGGTGTTGCGCCGCCACTCGTTCTCGTACTTGAGGACGCTCGTGCGGCACCGCGCGTTGAACTCGGCGATCCCGAACTTCTCGATCTGGTCCTTGCCGCTGATCTTGAGCTCCCGCTCCACCTCGATCTCGACCGGGAGGCCGTGCGTGTCCCATCCGCCTTTGCGGGGGACGTAGTGGCCGCGCATCGCCTTGTAGCGGCAGACGACGTCCTTGACGGTCCGGGAGATGACGTGGTGGACGCCGGGGAGGCCGTTCGCGGTCGGGGGCCCTTCGTAGAAGATGAACGGCGGAGACCCCTCGCGGCGCTTCAGCCCCTCCTCGAAGGCGCGGATCTCCTTCCATAGCTCGAGGACGGTTCCCTCCGAGGCGGGAAAATCGAGCTTCGTCGAGAAGGGAAGGAACCGGCCGGTCTTCGCGATCATGCGCGGGGGTCCGGCGCGGGAAGCTGGCCGATGAGCTTGGTGACGAGGCGCGTGAGGACCGGCTCCGCCTTCGCGGCGTTGGCCAGAATTCTCGGGATGTCGACCGCCTCGAGGGCGTCCGGGAGACAGAGATCGGTCACCACGGCGAAGGCGACAAGGCGCAGTCCGCCGTGGACGGCCACGATCGCTTCCGGTATCAGGGACATGCTCACGAGGTCGGCGCCCGCCCACCTGAGGAAGCGGTACTCGGCGCGGGTCTCGAGATTCGGCCCGGCCACGCCGGCGAGGACGCCCTCGCGCAGCCGGATCCGCTCCGCCAGCGCCACGTCGCGGGCCAGCGCGATGAGGGAGCGGTCGTACGGCTCCGACATGTCCGGGAACCGGGGTCCGAGCGAATCTTCATTCGGTCCGATGAGCGGGTTGTCGCCCATCAGATTGATATGGTCGACGACGACCGCGATGTCGCCGGCTTCGTAGAGAGGGTTCATCCCTCCCGCCGCGTTCGTCACGATCAGGGTGTGGATGCCGAGCGCCTTGAGAACGCGGACCGGAAACGTCACCTGGCGCATGCTGTAGCCTTCGTAGTAGTGCACGCGGCCGCTCATGATGGCCGCGGCCCTCCCGCCGAGGCTGCCTATGACCAGGTTCCCGGCGTGGCTCTCGACGGACGTGCGCGGGAAGTGCGGGATCAGATCGTAGGGGATGACGGTCGGCTTCTTCGTGGCCGATGCGAACTCGCCCAGTCCCGTGCCCAGGATGATTCCGACCTCGGGCTTGACCGATGTGCGGCCCGCGATGAACGCCCTCGCCTCCTCGATCGTGCGGAGGAGATCCGATGACGAGGCCGTGCCGTCTTTCACGCCTGCGCTTCCAACCTTTGCCACAGATCCTCCTCCCTGATTCCGTCCGCCTCGATCCATTTTCGGCGCGACGCGGCGCCGCCCACGATGCGGAGGGCCCCGGCCCTGAGGCCGAGCCGATCGCGAAGTAGCGCGAGCGTCGCCTCATTCGCGGCCCCGCGGTCCGGCGGGGCGGTCACCCGCACCCGGACGATTCCCTCCGCCCGCGACCCCGCGACCTGGTCCGCGCGTGCTCGAGGCGTGACGTGGACCTGAAATCTCAAGCCCGGCGCCCGTGTGCGCGCCGCGCCGCGCTCATGTGGGCCGCGTGCCCAGAAGCGCCGTCCCGATCCGCACGATCGTGGCGCCTTCCTCGATGGCGATCTCGAAATCGTCCGACATCCCCATCGAGAGCCCGGCCCCCTCTTCCAGGAGTCCCGCTCGCACGGCGCTCTCGCGCAGCTTCGCGAGGGCGCGGAACGCGGCCCTGGCTCCTTCGGCTCCGCCCGTGAGCGGCCCGATCGTCATGAGCCCCGCCGCGCGGAGGGGCGGGAGCTCCTTGAGCCGGCTCAACAGAGCGAGCGCGGCCGAGGGCGCGACCCCGAATTTCTCCACGTCGCCCGAGGTATTCACCTCGACGTAACAGGACGGCGATCTTCCCGCCGCGAGAGCGCGGCGCGCCAGATCCTCGGCCAGCGACGTCGAGTCCACCGAGTGGATCTCGTCGAAGATCTGGACCGCCCGCTTGACCTTGTTGCTTTGAAGATGCCCCACCAGGTGCCAGCGGATGCCCTCACCGACTTCGGCGAGCTTCCCCTCCGCCTCCTGGATGCGGCTCTCTCCGAATTCCCGGAGGCCGAGCGCTTTCGCTTCGCGAATCGTCGCGGTCGGAACGCCCTTGGTGACGGCGAGAAGCCGTACGGATTGGGGAGACCGGCCCATCCGCTCGGCTGCGCGCGCGATCCGATCTCGAACCAGGTCCAGCCGGTCTGAAAGTGAGTTCACGCTTGGCGTTCGGGAGCTAGGAAAAAATTAAGAGCCGGACAGTATAGGCCCCGCGCGCGCCGTGGAACAAGCGGTTTTGGCCGCTCGCGGGCGTACGGGAGGGGTCAGGGCCGAGAGTCGCGGTATGGATCGTCGGTCAGGACGAGCGTCCCGTCGCAACCTTTCTTCCGGCATGGGATGGGCTCCGTGAATTCGGCCGGGGAGGCCTCGGAGCGGGATGCCAGCAGGTGAACCAACGCCTGCACCTGCTGCGGCGTATACATGTAGCCGCAGACTTTGCAGCGATACCAATGCTTCAGGTCCATGGGGCTCTCCCATTGTGTCGAGGAGAGCTCCCCCAGGCGGGAGTTATGGAGAGGCAGATTGTTCGGTGACTCTACGTCTCGACGCGGGCGAACGCGCCGGCCCCCGGACGGGAGCAACTAGAAGGTAGGACGCACGAACGCGGGATGCAAGGGGGAATTTGCCGTGATACGCTCCCCCACATGGCTAAGACACTTCTGCAGTTTGCGCTCGTTGTCGGCACGTTCCTGATCCTGGCCCGCGTCGTTCCCGGCTTCGAGGTGCGCGACTGGGGTGCGGCGGTCATCGCGGCCCTCCTGTTCGGGTTCGTGAATGCGACCCTGGGGCTCATTCTCCGGATCCTGACGTTCCCTTTGATCCTCCTTACCCTGGGCCTCTTCTCCTTTGTGGTGAACGCTCTGATGCTCAAGTTCGTCGCGATCTTGGTGCCGGGCTTCACCATCATCGGCTTCTGGCCCGCGCTCCTCGCGGCGCTGGTCCTCTCCGCGGTCAATATGCTCTTCAAGGCCGCGACCGCGGAGCGCGAGGAGCCGTAGCCGGCCCGTCGCCCGCTCCTCCGCGCAGAACGATCGCTCCATGCTCTCGAGCCGGGTCCCGCGCGACTACACGCCGAACCCGCTCGCGGTCCTTCTGCAAGAAAAGCGCGCGGCCGGGCGACCGATCCTCGACCTCACCGTGACCAACCCGACGTCGGTCGGGCTCCCGACCTTGAGCGTGCGGGCGCTCGCGGCGATCGCCGATCCGGAGGGCGCGAGGTACGAGCCGGATCCCCGCGGACGGCGCGAAGCCCGCGAGGCGATCGCCGCCTACTACGCCGCGCGGGGCACGCCCGCCGGCGGGATCGATCCGGCCAGGATCTTCCTCACCGCGAGCACCAGCGAAGCCTACGCGCATCTCTTTCGACTCCTCTGCGATCCCGAGGACGAGGTCCTCGTGCCGAGACCGAGCTATCCCCTCCTCGCTCCGCTCGCGCGGCTCGAGGGAACGCACCTACGGCAATACCGCCTTGCGTACGACGGGCGATGGGCGCTCGACCTCGACTCGCTCGAGGCGGCGATCGGACCCAAAACGCGGGCGGTCGTCCTGATCGAGCCGAACAACCCGACCGGGTCGTGCCTCTCGCCCACGGAACGGGCGGCCGTGGAGTCAATCTGCGCCGAGCGGGGTATCACGATCATCTCGGATGAGGTGTTCGGGGATTTTCCCTGGCCCCCACGCCCGGAAGTCCTTCCAAGCTGGAGCGATGAGCGGCGCGTGGCGACCTTCGTCTTGGGCGGAATTTCGAAGCTCTGCGGGCTTCCGCAGATGAAGCTCGGCTGGATCGCCGCGTCCGGTCCGGAGGGGGCCATGCGGGATGCCCTCAGTGGGCTCGAGTGGATCGCCGACCTCTTTCTGTCGGTAGGGACCCCGGTGCAAGTCGCGCTGCCGAGACTCCTCGAGGAACGCGCGGGATTCCAGTCGGCGGTCCGGGAACGGATCGACGCGAACCTCACGATCCTTCGAGGACCCGCGGGGAAGCGCGGCGCGCGATCGCCCGCCGAGGACGATGATCCGCCGTTCTTACTCCTCGAAGGAGAGGGCGGGTGGAGCGCGGTGCTTCGCTTCATGCGGCCCGCGGCCGCCGCGGGGTCGGAGAGCGTCGCCGAGTGGGCGCTCCGGAGCCGGGACGTGCTGCTCCATCCCGGTCACTTTTACGATCTGCCTGGAGAGGACGACGTGGTCGTAAGCCTCCTCACCCCGCCGGCCCAGATGGCAGAAGCGGCGCTCCGGATTCGAGATGGCTGGAGGTAGACCCAGGCGGTAGAATCGACAGGAATCATTCCGGTTCCTTCTCGGGGACCGGACCCATCGACCCCGTGGAGACCACCCGATGCGCATCGCCCGCAGTGCCTTCATCTTCTGCTGTTCGTTGCTCTTGACGTCGACGATGGCGTCGCCCGTTTTGGCGGGCCCAGCTCCGGCGAGCCCCGCGCCGAAATCGAGCCCCGCACCGAAGTCGAACCCTGCTCCGATGTCGAAGCGACCCGCTCTCAACGACAATCCCCAGATCCGGCGAAACGACATCGACTCAACCATAGCCTGGACCCAGGCAGCGAAGGAATCGCAGGACCAGGTGAGGAGGGTGCTTGTCAAGGTGCTCCAGGGAACGCCGAAGCCCACCACGCCCTACGAGCTTTCGGCGGACGAGGCGGTCTCGGACGACGTCGGCGCCAAGGCCGGCATGGTCAAAGGCACCCAGCGCTGGGTGCCGATCGCGGCTCGGGCCGATCGGGAGTACCAGGTGGTCGGAGACGAAACGGACGAATCGTCGGTCGAAACGTCGGACGAAGTCGTCTCCAGGGTTTTCGAGATTCAGGTCGCGCTGAACGGCACACTCGGGCTCACGACGGGTCTCGCCACCAAGAGCGACAAGCCCCACATCGTCGAGCTCCAGGGCGCGATGGGCGTGGAGCAGTCCGCGATCCCCGTCGTGGATTCCACCAAGATCGATTCCGGCGATACCGGCCGCGCTCCCGAGCAGCCGATGACGCTCCTCCGGATCTACGTCGTCGATCCAGATCTCGAGACCCAGGTCCGCAAGCTTCACAAGGAGACGGGTGCCTTCCCGGGATTCGGTCCCACGCAGGTGCTCGCGGATCATCCCGACGAGCTCCGCGCGATCGTCATCTCGTATTACGGTCCGAAGAACGACGTGGAAGCGCTCGCGCGAAAGATCGACGTGGCGGCGCTCCGGAGGCTCTTGCCGAGCTGAGGACTCGGGGGCGTACACCAGCTGTATCGCGTTGCATTGCTTCGGGTTCGGCCGGAGACGTCAACGCCCCCTTCACGGGCGGGAGAAAAAGTAGTACAAACGTCGCGTGGCCGGGACGCGCACGCCGGCCTGATTTCTATTCGTAGCCGTCTCCGGGCTCGCCGCGGCGGCCCACGCCGGATCTCACCACTTCATTCAAGGGGGTCAGAATGAAATTTCGCTCGATCATTATCGGCATTGGATTCCTGAGCGTATGTACCTGGGCCGCTCTGGCCGCCGACGCCAAGAAGCCAAGCGACGACTGGTCGATGAACGCGACGATCATCGAGGCGTGCTCCTGCCCGATGTTCTGTCAGTGCTACTTCGACACGAAGCCGGCGGCCCACGGAATGGCGATGGAAGGCCACGAAGCCGAGCACTACTGCAAATTCAACAACGCGTTCCAGGTGAACAAGGGCAACTACGGCGCGACGAAGCTCGACGGAGCGAAATTCTGGATCGGCGGAGACCTGGGCGGCGACTTCTCGACTGGCGAGATGAACTGGGCCGTCCTCCATTTCGATCCGTCCGTGACCAAGGAGCAGCGCGACGGGATCGCGGAGATCGTGGGCCACGTCTATCCCGTGAAGTGGAAGGCCTTCGCCGTCGGCGCGGATGCTCCGATGGACTGGAGCTACACGAAGGACTCCGCCACCGCCAAGCTGGACGGCGGGAAGATGGGCGAAGTGATCCTCCATCGGAACCAGGGCATGACCTCCGAGCCGATCGTCATCCAGAACCTCAAGTACTGGGGTGCGCCGCGGAACACCGGCTTCAAGCTCATGCAGAACGAGGTGGAAGCCTACCGGACGGGCGACAAGCCGTTCGAGTACAAGGGGACGAACGGCTTCATGATCACATTCGACATCAACGCGAAGGATATGGCCGCGAAGCCGAAGGGCTGAGCGTCGAGCCGGAAAGGGCACTCACGATGAACAAGGCGGCACTGGACGCATACTGGGATCACTTCCGGACGATCAACGGGATCACGATGCGCGCGATCGCCGCGTTCCCGAAGGACAAGATCGACAGCCGGCCCTGCAAGGACATGCGGACGCCGAAGGAGCTGATCTCGCACATGTACAATTCCATGCGCGCCATCGCGGACGGAGCGGCCAAGGGAGAGATCGAGCTCTCGGAGGAGCTGGACGCGAAGGCGGCGGCGAAGCTGAAGACCCACGACGACCTGACCCAATTCGCCACCGACTCCTGGAAGGCGGCGGACAAGTCGATCCAATCGCTGAGCGACGCGCAGATCTCGGGGCTCGTGAAAACCCCCTGGGGCGTTTCCTTCCCCGGCTTCGTCTGCGCGAACATCATCAACGATGAGCATCTCCACCACCGGGGCCAGCTCTACGCCTATCTGCGCCAGGTGGGCGTGGCTCCGCCCATGATGTGGGATTTCGAGAACAACGCCCCGGAGTTCCAGCCGAAGCAGGCCCAAAAGGTCTGAGCCGGCCGCGGGCGTGACGACAGGGCCCGATCAGGGCCTGAATCAAGCGATGGGGCGGGGACCCAAGGTGCCCGCCCCATTCGCGTTCCTCTGGGCGGCACAATTCCTCTCGCAATTCGGCGATTCGCTCTTCCAGATCGCGTTCGTCTGGCTGATTCTCGACATGACCGGGTCGAAGTCGACGACCGGCCTGGCCGCCACGATCTCCTACCTCCCCGCCCTTCTCTTCGGCCTGGCCGCCGGACTCCTCGTCGACCGATGGAACCGTCGGCTGGTCATGGCCGGAGCCGACGCGGGCCGCGCGCTCCTCCTGGCGCTGGGCGGCATCCTCCTATGGCGGGGGACTCTCACGCCCGCGGCCCTCACCGCGATCGCGTTCGGGATGGCGACGTCGGCGGTCCTCTTCAACCCGGCGCGCGACTCCCTGTTGCCGGAGATCGTGCCGACCGCCGCGCTCACCAGGGCGAATGCCTGGGTTCAGTCGTCGCAGCAGGCGGCGTTTCTCTTCGGGCCCCTCGCCGCCGGGGTGCTGATCCAGCGGGCCGGCGTCAAGTCCACGTTCCCGGCGGGGATGCTGCTCTTCGCGGGCTCCTTTCTCTTCCTGCTCGCGATCAAGCGAGTGGGTCGGGCTCACCGCGCGGGGCGCGAGTCGCTCGCGATCGGCGAGGACTTCCGCCGCGGGCTCCGGGCGATCGCCTCGGATGGGACGCTCGTGCTTCTCTTGGCCCTGACGGCGCTCGACAACATGTTCATCATGGGGCCCGCGATCCTCGGCAACGTGGTCATCGTGCGCGACACACTTCACGGGAGCGCGTCCGATTACGCCCTGGTCGAGGCGATCTACGGCGCGGGGATGATCACTGGGAGCGTCCTCGTCGCCAGGATCGGGAGCCGGGTCCCGAGCGGGTGGCTCGTCCTGATCGGGGTGACGCTCGACGGCATCACCTACGTCCCATTGCTCTGGTGTCGCACGCTGCCCTTTCTTCTGATCGTCTCCCTGTTCCACTCGATGGTGATCCCGTCGATCACGGTCCCGCGCGCCACGATCTTGCAACGGATCGTCCCGCCCGCTCTGGTCGGCCGGGTCTTCGCCCTCCAGAACGTCGTCGTGGTGGGCGTGACGGCGCTCTCCTTCGGCGTGGCCGGGCTGCTTCTCGAGATCCTGAGCGCGCCGGCGCTCTTCGCCATCGGCGGCGCGCTGGGCGCGGCGACGGGATTGGTCGGCGCACTTTCTCCCCGGCTCCGCCGCCTCTAAGCTCCGCCGTTGACCGCGGGGTCCTCCCGCGCCTATTCTTCTGCGTTCATTCCGCGAACTTCACCGGGAGGGATTTCATGTCCCAAGCCCCAGTGAGGCGCCGGCTGCAGGCTCGGCAGAGCAGCTTGATCGACGCAGAGACTCTTCCCGACCTGGCCCGCAGTTACTCCGACGCGAGTGCCCTGCTTGAAATCGCCCGCTCGCTCCTAGGGGCCAGTCGCCCGCCCGAGATACTCGGGCGCCTCCTCCACGCCACGCTGGGCCTGACGGGCGCCTCCCACACGGTCGGATACGTCTACGTTCCCGCGCGACGGAAGCTCCAGCTGGCCGTCGCCTTCGGCCTGACCCCTCCGGCCAAGAGCGAGCACCTCACGCTTTCGCGGTCGGATTACCAGCTCCTCTCGGAATCGGAGGGAGCCGCGGTCTTCCCGGTGCGGGTCGAGTGCGAGGGCGGGTATGAGCCGCTGCCCAAGGGCACCCTGCGCCGCTGGGCCGAGAGCCTCGAAGCGGCCTTCCTGCTCCCGCTGGTCGTCCATTCCGAGCTGGTCGCGATCGCGGTCGTGGGCCCCCGCATCGGGCGCGAGCCGTACACCGCCGAGACCTTGGAGATCCTCGAGCGCGCCGCGGCGCTGGCGGCGCAAGCCATCTCGTCGGGCGCGGCACAGTCCGAGAGTCCGTCCGAGCAGCAATACCCGACGGTGCCCGAGATCGACGTACGCGCGCCGTCCCAGGTGCTCCGCCGCCTCCGGGAGCTCCGCTTGAGCCACCCGGTATTGAACCGGATCCTGGGCGAGAGCCCCGCGATGCTTCGCCTCCTCGAGGAGGCGGTCAGCGTCGGGCCGACGCGCTGCCCCGTTCTGATCCAGGGGGAAACCGGCTGCGGCAAGGAGCTCCTGGCGCGAGCCGTCCACGAGATCTCGCCGCGGATCAAGGGCCCATTCGAGGTCGTCGATTGCGGCTCGATCCCCAAGGAGCTGATCGAGAGCGAGCTCTTCGGCCACGAGCGAGGCGCCTTCACGGGGGCCGTGCGCGATCGCCGCGGGATGTTCGAGATGGCCCATCGCGGGACGGTCTTCCTCGATGAGCTGGGCGAGCTTCCCCTTCCCGCCCAGACACGGCTGCTCCGCGTGCTCCAGGAGGGGTACTTCCGGCGCGTCGGTGGCGAGGAGGCGATCCAGGTCGATGTGAGGGTAGTGGCCGCGACGAATCGGGATCTCTGGGACGAGGTCGAGGCGGGGCGCTTCCGCAGGGATCTTTACTACCGTGTGAGCGTCCTCACCCTGCACGTGCCCCCGCTGCGCGAGCGCAAATCCGACATCCCGCTCCTCGCACGCCGATTCGCCCAGACGGCCGCCGAGGAAATGGGCACGCCGGCGCTTCGGATCGACGCGGCACTCGAGGCCCAGCTGCTCGAGCATCACTTTCCGGGGAACATCCGCGAGCTCCAAAATCTGATCACGGCGCTCGCGGTCGGCGGCTCGTCGGGAAACGGCGCCCCCAACCTCGGACGGATGCTCCGCCGGCCCGCGACCCTCGCTCCTGGAACCGAGCCGCCGAAGCGCGGCGATCGGAGCATGGGCAACTGGGTCCTCACCCATCTCCGCCGGCATGGATTCAACGTCGCGGCGGCGGGCCGCATGTTGAAGGTGGCGCAATCGAAGGAAGGGACGCTCGACGCGCCCGTGGCCGATCGGACAACCCTCACCTACTACTTGCAGGGGGAATGTTTGCGGGAATTTTGCGAGGCGGAATTCGACGTGGAGCGCGCCGCGCGCTCGCTCGCGGGAGGCCCTTATCTGACCGGCGTCGTCGGGCGCCGGCTGCGATCCCTCCTCAAGGTGCTTGCCTCCTCGGCCGAGGCCGACGGCGGGCTGGTCCAAGCGCGCCGGCTTTGCGAGAAGCGCATGCCGAAGCTCCCTTCCAGCTATCACGCCTATCTCGATCGCGCCCTGCAGAGCTACATCGACCAGCGCTGGAAGCTGGCAGGGTAGCCGGCCGGCTAGCGGCGGCGCACCCCGCGAAGCGCGTCAGGTGTTTCGCACGTAATACTCGTACGCGACGGGGTCGTAGACGAGATCGAGCGTCGGCACGAGCCGCACCTCCCCACCTCCGAACTTCCGCTTGAAGACGCTGATATCCGCCCAGGGGTGGTCGGGCTCCGCCTCCGGCGCGACGCCCCAGAAATCGTACGACTCGTATCCCAGCGCCTTGGCCCGCCGCATGATCTCGAAGTGGAGCAGATAGGGGGCCATGAGGTTGCGGTGCGTCGCGAGCGATCCGCCGAAGAAGTAGGTCGCGCGCGGGCCGAAATAGACGACCAATGCCGCGGCGATGCGCTCTCCTCGATGCTCCGCAAAGAAGATCCCGCCGCGCTGCCGGTCGGTGAGCAGCTCGATCAGGCGCTCAAAGTAATCGTGGGGTTTCGCCCGGAGGCCTTGGCGGTCGGCCATGGCGTCGTAAATGCTCAGAAAATCCGCGAGGCCGTCCCATGAGGTGTCCTCCACCACGCTGACGCCGTGGCGTCGCGCGACGCCGATGTTGTATCTCCCCTTCGGCTTCATCTGGGCCAGGATCGCCGCTTCCGGCGGGCGGAGGTCCACGCAGAGCGTATTTCGCGGCTCCATGTAGCGGTCCTGGAACGATCGGACTTGCTTGAAGCCCTTCATGAATTTCGGGAGGCGCTCCCAGCGGGGCTCGATCCGAAGGTGGCTCACGGGCAGCTCCTCCTGCTGGCGGCGCTGGTCGATCTCAGCGAGGGTGGCGCCCAGGACCTCCTCCGCGGCCCATTCGTCGCCGGGCAGCACCGGTCCCTCGGGGATGTAGTAGAAGCACTGCCCGGCCGGATACCGATAGGACATCACCAAGGCGCCGCCGACGATGAATCCGCGGTTCTTCAGCATGACGCCGAAGTGCCCATAGCCCGCGTCGACCCGGAAATCGGCCCACCACGAGGACTGCATGAACCCGGTCTCCGCGTTCGACTCGAGGAACCTGTCCCATGCCAGCCATCGATCATCGGCCGCAGGCGGCTCCGGCGGCATCGACGGGGCCAGCGGGGCGGTGGAGGCGGATGTGAGCGGGGGGATCGACATCAGAGGGCCGGCAGCTCGGTCTCTTCGACACTGAATTCGACCGTCACCTGGTGGAGGCGGGGCTGAACCTCCATGAATTTGCAGAGGGCCGGGTTGAAATAGTCCCGCAACATCGGGGGACGCGGATGCTTCAGAAAGTGATCCGGATGCCGCTCCAGCTCCGGGGAGCCCACCAGGTCCAGCTCCTCGCGATTTTTCACGTGCTGGATGATGCAGGGCACGTGCCGGAACCCGCGCTTGTAGAGCATGTAGGCGCGATGGCTGCCGTTTCGGAGGATCAGGCGCTTCTCCGCGTAGATCGCGTTCAGGAAGTTGGAGCCGAATCCCACCGCGATGCCGACGACCCCAACGAAATTGCCGGGGGGCGGATAGTCGGGGATGTCGCGCGGCTTGAGCGGCATGATGCCGAGGAAGCGAAGGTCATTCGATGGAGAGACGAAGACGTACTTGTCCCGCGGCGCTCGAGACCACTTGACCGGCGGATTGACGCGCTTGCGCGGGAGGCAGAGCTCGAAGATCTGCTCGTTGCTCGGGTCGGAGGGAAGGTCCCGTTGCAGCCGGTCGGCATGGGAGATGTCGATGTGCTTCTGATAGACGACGACCCGGTCCAGGTCCACCATGGCGACCTCGGTCGGCACGGTGTTGAATCCGTGGCGAATGAGGGGCTCGCGAAACAGGTTGGCCAGGAGCGGCGAGTATTCGGGACCGAGCTGGACGATCCGCGCGTTGTCCGCGGCGCCGGCCTCGCTCTTCTGCATCCCTCCCACAACGTCGTTGGCGGCGTTCCATTCGTCGATCAGATCCGATTCCCGCTGCGGCTCGGCGGCGTTGTGCCGAACGTGCCGCAGAAACTGCTTCAGGGTGGGCCGACCGATCAGGTAAAGCGCCCGGTTTTCGCTCGGGAACGCGGCGGGCTCGGATTCCACCGGGGATGTCGCGTGCTCCCCGACCCCCCTGGGCGGCGCCAGGGCGCCCGCCTCACGGGGCATGCCGTTCGAGGCGGCCTTCACCATCCGCCTGTTTGACTTCGCCCTTACCACCACGACCATACCTCCACGTTGAGAGTACGGGCCAGCTGCCGCGTCAGCAGGTCGATGACGCTCCGTTTGCCGCACAGGACCTTGGCCTGTCCGGTCATGCCGGGCCGAAGGAACAGCGAACGATTGTCGATGAGGCTCGTGACGATGAAGACCTTGTCCCCGCCCGAATGGGTGACGGGAAGCGGTGAGGCGGCCTCCGTCACGGGAGTCGCGTCCGCCGCCACGGAGATCGACTTCACCCGGCCGTAAAACGTCGTGTTCGGATCGGCACGGGTTCTGAGCTCCACCCGCTGGCCGGCGCGGACTTCGCCGATCGATTTCTCGGGAACACGGATCTGCGCCGCCACGGTCTCGTAGTCGTAGACCTTGGCGATCAGGCCGCCGGTCGAGATGAGCTGCCGCTTCATGGCCTTGAGGTCGCGGGACGGGGTCGCGACGATGCCCGCTACGGGGCTCACGACCTTCAGCTTCGCGTATTGCTGGGATAGGTCGCTCTGCTGGGACTCGAGGCGCTCCAGCCGCGCTCGGGCCGCCTCGATCTCGTCGGGCCGCGTCCCCACCAGCAGGACATTGAGACGGCGCTGTGCCTCGAGCCTTTCACCCTCGGCCTTGGTGACGGCCGCCCTCGCGTCATCAAGCTGGGTTCGCGGCACCGCGCCGAGCTGGAATAGCTGGCCGTCTCGGGCCAATTGCGTGGCGGCATAATCGGCCGCGGCCTCGGTCTTGGCCAGCGTGGCCCGCGCGACCTGGATCTCGGCGTTCGTCGGACCATTCACGAGGCCTTGAACGATCGCGTGGAGCTCCCGAACCTGCGCCTCCGTCGCGTGAAGGTTGGTTTCAAGGTCCACGCTCGACAGCCTCGCGATCGGATCGCCCGCACGCACGCGATCTCCCTCGTCCACGTAGATCTCCTCCACGATCCCCGTGACCGCCGCCCGAATGTCGGCGTTCTCCTGCGGGAGCACGCTCACCGGACCGGACGCCCGAAGCTCCATCCGCCCGAGTAGAAGCACGAGGAGAAGCGCGGCCGCCCCCAGGATCAGGAGACGGCGCCTCGGCGTGCTGGACAAGGCTCCTTTGGAAGAACGATGGGCTCCCCCGTGTCCGTTCGATTCGACGCGAGCGGGGATCGGGGCGCTCTTCGGTTCGACGCGAGCGGGGATCGGAGCGCTCTTCGGTTCGACGCGAGCGGGGATCGGAGCGCTCTTCGATTCGACGCGAGCGGGGATCGCGGCGCCCGCGGAGCTCGGGGCGTCGTCGGGCGGCGAGGAGCCGGGGATATCGTCGTCCGTGTGAGCCGCCCCCGTCCCCATGAGCCGGCGAATCCGTCGACGGAACTTCGCGCCGGCGAGCACTCCGAACATGCCGAGCGCGAGCGGCTGACCGTTGTCGATCAGGAACCCCCCCGTCTTCAATGCCACGAACACCAGGAGCGTCATTGAGTAAACGGTCGCGACCATTCCGTAGATCAGGTACACGCGGCGCTCGTGGGGTGAGGCGGACGACACAGGGGGCTCGCTCCACCCGACAAGCCGCTTGACCAGATCACCGATATGGCGGAATGACTTCTTCCTGAGGTTGGGGATGTCGAGGAAGTCGCTCAGCAAATAGTACCCGTCGAGCTTGATCAGCGGATTGAAGTTGAGGAGGGTCTTCACCCCCGAGACGGCCATGACGATGACCGCCAAGGCGTTGATCCAGGCGTCCCCCGCCGTGACGCGCCAGACCAAGACGGCCAGCGCCCACAGGAACAACTCGAAGTAGGGACCCGCGAACCCGACCCAGAGACGCTTGGAGCGCTCGGGAAAGAGCCAGGCGTCGCTGACGTTGCAATAGAAGGCGGGCTGGAAGTAGACGAACATGAACCCGATCTCGTGGACCTCCCCTCCGAAGTGCCGGCAAGCCATCCCATGCGCGAACTCATGCAACGACACCATGACCAACATGACCACGATGAGCGGACCAAGGGACGAGAGCTGATAGAGCCGCGCGAGATCCTGAACAAACCCGTTCCAATCCGAAGCCAGGGTGACGATGCCCGCGCAAATGACTGCCGCCGACAGCATCACGAACCCCCGCGTGAAGAAGAGCCGCGTCCGCGGCAGAAGCCAATTCATGATTCGCGTGGGATCGTAGAGCGGAAGCCGCGTAAGGAGCGCGTTGCCGTGGAATTTTCCCAGGACAAACGCGGGGCGAGGACGCGACGCCTTTTCGCCCTCCAGGAGGCCGCTGCGGTTGAGCCCACCCAGGAAGTGGGTGAGCGTCTCCTGGGACAATTCCGCGCCGAAATGGGACTCGGCGAGACTTCGGACCTCGTCGAGGGATCTCGTGCCGTCGAGTTGCCCCAGAATGAATTGCTCGACCTCGCCGAACCGAAAAAACTGACCGCCGACCGGATCCTTGACGACGACAAAGAGACCGGAATGCGTCCGATGCTGGCTAACGATCAGGTCGCTCCGGAATTTCGGAAGAGTGGAATTCATAGCGCTGTTGGCCAACCGACCGGTACCTCAGTCAGAGGGTATTTCTGCCCCGCCGCTTCCGGTGCGGGATTGAGCTGGGGTTTCACTTGGCACGCGCGGTGCTCCGAGGTCGGGGGGATTGGCCCCGCCTGAAACGCCACCGCTTAGCGCTACATGGACCCGGCACTCATCCCGCACCTTTCGCGCGGGGGTTATCCATGCATGGTAAGTAGTTGCATTCTCACTTCTAGCCGCAGTCGTCGCCCTTAGAGCCTCCGCCCTTCGAGCCACCACCGCCGGAGCCTCCGTTCGAGCCTCCGCTCTTCGAGCCGTGGCCGCCGGACCCTCCGTTCGAGCCGCCGTTCGAGGCATGGCCGCCGGACCCTCCGTTCGAGCCACCGCCCTTCGAGCCGCCGCCGGAGCCGCCGCAGTCACCCTTCGAGCCGCCGCCCTTCGAGCCGCCACCTTCGGCGCTCTTCGAGCCGTGGCCACGGGAGCCTTCGTTGGAGCCTCCGCCCTTCGAGCCTCCGCCCTTCGAGCCGCCACCTTCGGCGCTCTTCGAGCCGTGGCCATGGGAGCCTTCGTTGGAGCCTCCGCCCTTCGAGCCTCCGCCCTTGGAGCCTTCGTGCCCCTTCGAGCCTCCGCCATTCGAGCCGTGCCCCTTGGAGCCTTCGTGCCCCTTGGAGCCACCGCCCTTCGAGCCGCCCGAGCCGCTGCTGTGGACTGTTATGCCGCACGGCGCAATACGCTGCTCGAGCACTTCCATCTCGAGATACAGGTGTCTCATCGATTGTCACCTCCTCTCCAAGATCTGGCTTCCAGGCGGGGTAACCCTCGGGGCTGGCAACACAAAAACCAGGAGATGCGCGCTCTCCTGGTTGCCGACCGCCCCGCGCCTGTGCAACTCCCACAGGTTGCAAGATGAAATGTTAAGCGTGTAGGCGGGGACCCACAATTGAGGGGAATACGGATCCGGCGCTGCGGAAATTACGTATGCAGAACGTACATATTAGATGAAATGAATCGGGGCGGGCCGGCCCTGCCGGAACCCGCCCCGATCCGCGGATCGAAGCTTATCGGTGTCTCGAGCCTTACTCGCCCGAGGGCGGCACGTACAGCTGGCGGCGGGCCATACCGCGCGGGGTGGTCGAGGCAACCTTGCGTGCACCCTTCTTAGCGGACGTCTTCTTCGACTTGGCCTGGATCTTCTTGGCAGCCATGGCATCCTCCTGGTTTCTCTTCGGCCGGCGTCACCATGACGACCGGCTCACGGCATATCGCTATGGCAACCGGCGTGCCGATCGCTGATTCCCGGGCAAGTATCGCGGAAGCGCTTGCGCCGCAATCGCGGGGAAGGTTCGGGCTAGCGGGGTGCCGCGCTGCGGCGGGTCTATAGGATTTGGAATTTCCGCATTCATGTCGAATCAAATCCAGAATTTCATCCTGATCGCGCGGCCGAGAGGCCGAAGCAGGTTCCACAAGAGCGGGCTCGAGCCCGCCTCGAGCTTGGCTCGACCCGTCATCCCGGCAAGCAGGGCGAGATCCGCATTCGCGCACTCCACCGTGACGCGGAAGGAGGCCGGCTTTCCGGGTAGGTCCACGGCCTCGGGCGCCACGGCCAGAATCCTGCCTCGGAATTGAAGATTGGGAAACGAGAGGACCTTTATCCTCGCCCGCTTGCCCACCTGGACCTTCCCGACGTCTTCCTCCGAGATCTGCACTTCCACATGCGCCGGGTCGAGCCGGGCGACCTCGCAGAGAACGTCCCCTCGCTCGAGGTGCTCGCCGACCTTCTCCTCGATCCGGGGTGTCAGGATGGAGCCGGTCACGGGAGCGGTGAGGCGTTGATCCTGCTCCTCGGAGCGCGCGTAGGCCATCCAGCCGGCCAGGTTCTGGGCCTCGAGCGACCAGCGCTGGGCCTCGGCGGGGTCGCGCCGCTGCGAGGCCTCCGCCGCCCGGCGCTGCGCGATCTTGAGGTCCGCCTCCGCCGCGGCCAGACGGGCGCTCGATTCTGTGTTCCGGAGGCTGGCGACGGCCGAGCCCGCCACGAGCCGTTCCCCTCCCTTGGCGTAGATCCGCTCCACGATGCCGGGGGCGAGGGCCGTGACCGGTAGGATTTCCGAGGGCCTAACGACGGCCGGCCCGACGGCGTTCTGGGGGAGCGGGACCGCGGCAACGAACAGGGCGGCCGCGGCGATCCCTCCCAACAGGAGCGCGCGGGCCCGGGGATTCATTGCGTGGAGCCGCCGGCGCTGGGAAGCGAACGGCGCCAGGAATCCCACCATCGGCAGCCGGCGGTAGAGATCGGCGTTCCGGATCGCCACCGAGACCGATCCGCTCAGGATTCCGAGGAACTCCTCGGCGTCGGCGTCCCCGAATCCGGCCGGGTTCCGGGACTCGAGAACCAGGTAGCCGAGAACCCCCTCCTCGTCCTGGAGCGGCAGGGCCAGGATCGACTGCATCTCCCCCGACTCGAAGTAGCGCGCGAACACGTCCCGGTCCGGTATCGCCAGGCCCTCCTCGGCCACGTGCTCGGCGGAGACGTGGAGCCGGCCGCGGCGGCGGAGGACTACGCCGAGGACATCGGCGATCCCGAGGACCTCCGCCTCGTTGGCCTCCACGGTCACCTTGTCACTGACCGCCCGGACCTTGAGCGCGCCCCCCTCGAGGAGCGCGACGAGCGCGCGGTCGCGCTCCACCACCGCCTCCGTGGTGTTCGCGACCGTCGCAAGCACTCGATTCAAGTCGAGGGTCGCGGTGATCTCGCCCGTGAACTTCGCGAGCGCGCGCAGCATCTCGATCTGGCGCGCGTTCTCCCGCTCGAGAACGTGCCTGCTCACCGCGATCGCGGAGGCCGAGCCGACGTACTCGACGAAGCGGAGATCGTCCCTCGAGAAGTCGCGCCCGTCAAAACGCCGGCAGAGCGCCAGGATCCCGACGACCGAGTCCCGCGCGCGAAGGGGCGCGTAGATCTCGAAGTAGGGGTTCCGCGCCTCGCCTTGGAGCCCCTGTTCGTCGCACCAGGTCACGAATTCCTCGTCCTTGAGGATCCCGGCCTGATCGACGGAGCCCGCCGACGCGCCCGCGACGCCTGCCGCGGCCTGCTCGACAAGGCTCTCTTCGAGGCCGGCCCTCAGATCATCGGGCGTGCCGTACAGGCAGAGGAGCCGGTACCCGCCTCCGGGTTCGGCGAGGAAGAGGGCACCCTCGCGCGATCCGACCGCGCCGGCCGCGACCGGAAGAAGGGCCGCGGCCATCCGCTCGAGGTCTTCGCTGCTCCCGAGGGCGGTGGCGACTTCCTGGAGCGCGAGCGCGCGGGTGGTGATGGTCGTGAAGATCGTGCCGGTCGACGGGGTGTCGTCGATGAACGGTTTGCCTCTCTCGTGAATGGGCATCGTTAGAGCCAGAAATCCGTGCGCACGAAGTGGGACCAGGCGCGGCCCATGCGCTGGTAGAGGTTCCATCGGCCGACCTCGATGCGCGCGATTCCGCTTTCACCGAATCGCACGCCCTCGGGCTCGCGGTCCAACCGGCCCCAGACCTTGAATCGTGCCTTGGTGCCTGGGGACTCCGGCGGCAGCGAGAACACGCGCTCCACGCGCCCCGAGAGGCTCCGGCCGGGCTCGCTCCGGAGACGGAGCGTGAAGCGCTGCCCCGGCTCGATCTCACCGAGATCGAACTCTCGCAGATCGCATTCGACCTCGGACCCAGCGTCGCGCGCCAGCACGAGGAGCGTGTCCCCGGCTTCGAGGCGGGCGCCGAGGAGATCGGTCGGTCGCGGCGTGACCACGACGCCGCCTTCCCGGGCCGCCAGCGCGAGCCGCTCGCGGCTGGTCCGGAGGCCGGCTTCGTCGGCGATGGCGGCGCCCCGCTCCAGGGACGCGTCCTGATAGAGCGCCGGATTGGAACCCTCGATCGATCGGGCGAGATCGATCGAGCTCTTGTCCGAGCGCGACCTCGCCCCCTGCCATGCCGCGCGAAGGCTGTCGTTCTCGAGGATCGCCACGACGCGCCCCGGAAAGACGCGATCGCCTTCCCGGACCAGGACCGCGGCGACTCGCCCGGGCTCCTCGGCGCGGACCACCTCGCGTTCCGCCGCGACGTAGCGGGCGTGGGCGGCCACGTAGCCGGGCAGCCGGACGAATTGGGCCGCGACGCCGAGAACGAGAACGGCCACGGCCCAGGTCAGCGTCTTCCGGGTCGGGTTCCGCACGGCCTTTGCCGCCTGCGCCAGAGCGTCCCCGGCCGGCTTCCGCACGAACATCCCCAGCATGCAGGCGAAGACGATGAAGCCGGTCTCCGACCAGGCGCTGACCAACGCGCCTTTGAGCCATTGGAAGAAGCAGAAGATAATGAGGTAGGAATGAACCAGCGTCGCGAGGCCATACGTGAAGTACGCGCGCCGCCGGCGTATCCCGAGAACCTGCTCCCCCGGATTCGCCCGCCGAAACGGCCGCCGAATCAGATCCCGCACGTATCGCATCGACTTTTCCCGGAGCTCGGCGATCTGGAGGATGTCGCTCAGCACAAAATAGCCGTCGTACTTGAGAAGCGGATTCAGGTTCCAGAAGACGCCGAAAAGGAGCCCCATCATCATGACGCGATAGGAGAGGTCGTTGATCCCCAGCCCCGGCGGCGTGATTTGCCAGAGCAGGGCCGCGGCGACCGTGATGAACGACTCGAAGTAGATCCCCCCCATCGCCACCCAGATGCGATGCCATCGGTTTTCAAAGAGCATCGAATGCGACACGTCGCAGAAGAAGCAGGGGCCGAAGTACAGAACCATGAACCCCAGTCGATGGACTTCACCCCCGAAGTGCTTGCAGGCATAGGCGTGGCCGAACTCGTGCACAGCGCCCACGACCGTGAGGATCACGACGATGAACAGGATCCCCTGGGCGGCGCTGCCCCCTCCGGTGAATCCGAGGAGGTAGTTCGGGTCGAAGCTCACCCGGTCCCGGTTCACGATGACGAGCCACAGGCACCAGAGGAGCCCCAATGTGACCGCGTAGACCGGTACGGGACGGAAGAGCCAGCGCACACTGTGAATCGTGCGGTTGAGGAACGCGTCCGGATCCCAGATCCCGAACTCCCAGCGGAGCATGTTCCGGAAGATTTGGGCGACGCGAGGGCGACGCGCCCGGGCCCGCTCGATCAGGAGGAGATTTTTGCTGTAGGGATCCTCGAGAAGGCCGATCGCGTTCAGGTCCTGGACCGCTTCCTCGACGACGGGGAGCGAGAAGTCGTTGTACGGCATCGCCTCCTGGCAAAGGCGCGCGACGTCGGCGAGCGTGCGGTCCCGATCGAGGTGGATCGCGACGAGATAGGTGTACGGGTCGATTCGAAAATACTTGTCCCGCTCGGAATCGCAGACCGTGTAGGCGACGTCATCGCCCTCGGCTACCTTCCGGATGACGAGCCCATCCCGAAGCTTGGGGTTGCGGTTCACCGTGAGTCGACGATCTCCACGACGGAGCCGTCGCGGAGCGGCCGGTCGGTGCCGACGACGACGTTGCCGTGGCCGCCCAGGCCCGATTCGATTTGGATCGCGTCTCCGTGCGAGGGCCCGAGCCGGACCACGCAACGGTGGACGCGATCGGAGTCGCAGCGCCACACCCACGTGGAGCCGCCTTCCGCCTCCACGATCGTCGTGCCCGGGACGGTGCAACTCTCGTCTCCGGGTTGCACCGGCAGAACGAATCGGGCCTCCGCGCCGGCCTCGGGGCTGGCCGACCGGCTGCGAAACGTGGCGACCACCTTGAAGGTTCCGCTCGCCGGATCGGTGAGCGGATCCACCCGGCTCACCGTCGCCTCGATCGGCGCCCCGCCTCGCGCCGGCTCCAGGCGAACGCGTGTCCCTGGCCGCACCGCTCCGCGGAATGCCGACGGCAGATAGGCCGAGGCGCGAAGACGATATGGATCGGTCACGCGGAGGAGCGGCTGTCCCACGACCACGCGGTGGAGCGGCTGGACGCGGATCATCCATGCGAGCCCCGCGATCGGGGCGCGCACCGCGCAACGGGAGAGGGCGACCTGGGAGAGGCCGAGCGCCGCCTCGGCGCGGTCGAGCTGGAGCCTGGCCTGCTCGACCTCGCGCGCGGCCACGTGGCCCTGTTGGTCCAGCGCCTGCGCCCGGTTGAGCTGCGAGAGCGCCCAGGCTCTCTCCGCCTCGTCGCGCTGAAGGGCGAGACGCTCGTCCCTGTCGTCGATAATGAGAAGCGTGTCTCCCTCCTCGACGCGCTGTCCCTCCACGACGCGGATCTCGAAGATGTCGCCGTCGGTCTCCGCGACCAGCTCCGCCTCCCGCTCGGCCTCCAGGTAGGTGGCGAACGAGGTTCCACCCTCGGAGGTCGGAAGCGCGGCGGCAACGCGGACCCGCGGCACGGAGCTCTGACGGGTGGCCGCGTCGGTCCGCGACGCCGGTTCGGGCGAGGGACCGGAACAGCCGGCCCCGAGCAAGCCGACCGTGAGCGGCAGGATCATCAGCGGGGCGAAGCGGCGGAAGGCATCCCCAAGCCGCCGGGCGATCATGTCGCCGCCTGCATGGGGGCCGCGTCGCGCGCCCGGCTCGGGTCCACTTCGCACGATCCCACGCCCAGGGGGATCAGGTACGCAAGCGCCTCCTCCCGACGTCCCAGGCGCATCAGGGTATCGAGCAGGTTCCCGATCGCGCCCTTCCATTCCGGATGGTGAACGAAGGATCGGCGATCCTCCTCACTCAACGTCTCGATGATCTCCTTCATCTGATCGGCCGCGCGGATGAACTCGGTCGCGGCCCCACCCACGTCGCCGCTGTCCCAGAGGATCTCGCCGAGGAGTCCGTGGATGCGCGCGGCCAGCGGCGTGAATCCCCCATCCTCCGCGCGCGGCGATATCTCTCGGAGCGCGTGCGCTGCGTCCAGCGGATCCCCCTCCCGCCATGTCGCCCGCGCCTCGTCGTAGGCCGCGAGCAGCTCGAAGCGGAGCATGCGCGACCACCGGGCGACGTCGCGGGCCTGGTGGGCAAGCTGCCTCGCTGGACCGTACTCCTCGGCGGCGAACGACACCTCCGCGCTGGCGAGAAGAGAGCGGACGAGATTCTCGGCGTTCCCGGTCGGCTCCGCGAGGCCGATGGCGCGGTCCGCGGCCGCTCGGGCAGCAGCGAGGTCCCCCCGCTCGGCCATGAGAAGAGCCCACAGGGCCTGGATCACGGACTTCTCGGCGCCCGCATCGAGCGCCTCCGCGATATCCCACGCTAACGTCAAATTCTCCTCGGACCGGGCGAGCTGGTCGAGACTCAGGTAGAGCTCGGCGAGGTTGATGTGCACGACAAGGACGTGGTCCTTCGAAGCCATCGAGGCCGAGACCTCGAGCGCGTCCTGATAGTGGCGGTAGGCGCTTGCGTAATGTCCCCGCTCGAAGTGGAGAAGTCCCAGATTATTCAGACAACGGCATAGATCTTCATTGTTTCCGAGCTCTCGGCATAGGGAGAGCGAAGCCTCCCAGTGGCGCTGAGCTCCGCCGTGGTCGCCGCGGGCATAATGGAGGTTCCCCAGGTGGCGAAGCGTGACGGCCTCCCCCCGGCGGTCGCCCGTCTTTCGGAAGAGCCCCAACGCCTCGTCCAGGTGTGGCTCCGCGTCCGACAGCTCCCCGAGCCGGTAGTGCGTGATTCCGATGTTCTTGTGGGTTTGCGCGAGCTCCGCGGGATCCCTGGCCTCCTCGCGGATCGAGAGGGCCGCGCGGTGGCACGCTAGCGAGTCTTCCAGCTCCCCATGCTGATAGTGAATGCCCGCGAGGTTGTTGAGCGCGGAGGCCTTGAGACGCGGATTGCCGGTTCGCTCGGCGAGCCGAATCGCCTCGTCGATGTACCGCTTGGATCGGTCCAGGTCCCCGCGGAAAAAGTGGAGCTTTCCCAGCTCCCGACACGTGAGGGCGAGCGCTGCCGGGTCCTCCTGGCCGCGCACGCCCGTCTCGATCGACTCGTACTCCGCGATCGCGCGATCGTACGACTTCCGGGACTCCATCGATCGGCCGAGAAGGTACTGGACGCGCCCGACCACTTTGGCTAGCTCGGCCTCGCGCCGGGGCTTCCCTCCGGCGCGGTCGAGCTGCAGAGCCATTTCGTAGCTTGCGAGCGCATCGTTGTAATGCCCGCTCGCGTACTCCTCGTTTCCCCGGCGCTCGCGGATATCGGCGAGGAATCGAACCTGCTCGGCCGGCGGTTGCGCCGCATAGAGCTCGTGCAGAATGCGCTCGGCCTGCTCCAGGTAGTGGATCGCATCGGTGTGGGCGAAAAGCCGGGACGCCGCGCCGGCCGCCCTCGTCAAATAAGGGATCGCCTCGTCGCGAAGGCCGGCCGCGAGGAGGTTGTGGGCGATGATCCCGGCGTACTCCTCCGTGTCGCCGAAGCTCTCCTTCAGGAAATGCCCCACGACGGTGTGGTATTCGATTCGAAGCTCGGGCGGGATGCTCGCGTAGAGGATCTCGCGAATCTTGGAATGGTCGAAGTGATACTGCGGCCCCGCCGCATGGATGAGGTGATGCACCTGCTCCAGGAACTGGAGCGCCTTGAGGAGCGCCATTCGCTCGATGCGAAGGCCGCGCAAGATGGTGCCCGAGTGGAAGACGTCGCCCTCCACCGCCCCCAGCTCGAGGATCTCGCGCTCCCGCGGACCAAGCCTTCCCAGCCGGCGCATCACGACGTCGAAGACCTTCTCGGGAATCGAGATCTTATCGACCGTCGTGTGGAGCACCCACCGCGACTCCCGCTCCTCGAGGACCCGCTCGCTCGTGAGAAGCTTCAAGATCTCGACCAGGAAGAAGGGATTCCCCTCCGTCTCCCGGTACAGAAGCGAGGGAAAATCGTCGCCCCACGTGTGTACCGGGTAGAGGCGGTCGAGAATCTCCCTCACGTCGTCCCGCCGAAGCCGCGGGAGCTCGATCCGCTCGAACCGCTCCTCGCGGCTCAGGAGCTGGAGCAGCCCCGGGAGTGGGTGCGCCTTCTCGCCGGGCTCCGTCACGATCTCTTCCGGTCGGTAGGTCCCGACGAGAAGGAGGCGGCGGCGCGGCACCCGCCGCGCGAGAAAATGAAACAGCCGAAGCGAGGCTTCGTCGGCCCACTGGAGGTCTTCGATGACGAGGACCAGCGGCCGCTCGTCGGCGATGAAGGCGACCAACTGATCGAGCACCTCCCATAGTTCCTCCTCGCTGGTCGGACCGTTCGACGCGAACGCGAAGCGGAGAAACCGATTCAGGACCGGCAGCGATCCCCCGAGCCGGGGCGTGCGGTCGAAGAGAAACGTCTGGAGCGCGGCCGCCGATGTGACCCCGCGCAGCGCGAAATAATGGCGAAACGCCTCGGCGAACGGGAAGTAAGAGCTCGTGGTCCCGCCGAAGAGACAGGCCGAGACGATGACGCGCGCCCCTTCCCGGCGGCAGATGTGCTGAATCTCCTCGAGAAGACGCGTCTTTCCGACCCCCGCCTCGCCGGCCACGCAGACGGCCGCGCCTTCGCCCGATCGAGCCTCGCGCAGACACGCGCGGATCCGGTCCAACATGGGGCCGCGGCCGACCAGCGGAGCGAGAAATCGCTCGCGCCGCACGTCGTAGACGTCCTGGTTCGCGATCAGATCGACTTCCTCGTGAATCCCGGCGCGGCGCCGGCGGTCGTGCTCGCGGAACCGGGTGAGGTCGTCCGCCATTTCCTCGGCGCTTTGATAGCGGGAGGAGACGCTCTTCATCATCGCCTTGAAGACGATGTGCTCCAGCTCCGCGGGCACCTCGGGCGCAAGCTCCCGGATGGTGATGGGATCCTCGTGGAGGATCGCGTGGGCCACCGCGACTTCCTGGTCGCCGCTGAAGGGGAGCCGGGCGGTCAAGAGCTCGTACATCATGATGCCGAGCGAGTAGAGGTCCGTCCGGCCGTCGAGGTCCTCGCCGACGACCTGCTGCGGGGACATGTAGGCGACGGTCCCGAGGATCGAGCCCTCCCGCGTGATCGTGCTTCCTCCCACGATCTTCGCGAGGCCGAAATCGAGCACCTTGATCCGGCCGTCGGGCGTGCGCCGGACGTTCTGCGACTTCATGTCGCGATGGACAATTCCCTTTCCGTGCGCCTCGCGGAGAGCGGCGAGGATCTCGACCGCGACACCGAGGACCTCGACCCATTGGAGCGGCCCGTCGGTGAGGAGCTCCCGCAGCGAGACGCCGGGGACATACTCCATCGCAAGGAAGAGGTCCTCCCCCTCGGTCCCGACCTCGTAGAGCACGGCGGCGTTGGGGTGACCCAATGTGGCGGCGGCGCGCCCCTCGTTCAGAAAGCGCTTGCGCGCTTCGGGGTCGCGGGCCAGCTCGGGGTTGAGGAACTTGAGGGCGACGCGGCGGCGGAGGACCAGATCCTCGGCGAGATAGACGACGCCCATCCCGCCCTGTCCGAGCGTGGACTCGATCTGATAGTGCGAGATCCGGGAGGGGTCCGTGGACATCTGGCTTCAACCTCGGAGGGTGAAGATACCCGCGAAGCGAACACGACCTCAGTCCGCGACTATACGCCTTTCGCGCGGCGACTCCCAGGCGCATTCCTATTGAATTGCCCCTACTCTTGTGCTATTTTAGCGGCTCTCTTTTTGGGGGAGCTCGCCATGCGTTCTGCGCTCGCTTTCGCCACCCTCGGCATCATCGCAGCAACCGCACTTAGTCCCTGTGACGCGCACGCCGGTTTCCGTGCCGCGTTCGATCCGCTCACGGTCGACAGCAAGATCTGGAATCGCTACGAATCTCCCGCGCTGCGCCCGCTCCCCGAGGCGGGGGGCATCGAGCGCTATTTCGCCTTCACGACCCGGAGCCAAGTCGTGGGCCGCGAGGCATGCCGGCAGATCTGGCTCCACCGGAATGTCTTTAGGGCCGGGAGCACGCTCGGAGATGTCGCGTTAGCCCGGCAACCTCTCCTCATCGACCCCACGGCTCACATTTCCTACCTGGACCCGGCGTGGAGCCCGGACGGCCGCTTCCTCGCCTACGTGCAGACGGATGCGATCGGATCGAGCATGGCGATCTATGTCCAGGAGTTCACGCTTTCGGACGACATCTACGAGGCCGTGACCCCGATTGGGAATCCCATTCTCGTGGTGCCCGACATCCCGAACGCGACGTCGCGTCACCCCGACTGGAGCCCCGACGGTCGATCGCTTACGTTCGACTCGACGATGTCGGGCATGAGCTACGACATCTACACCGTGACCGTCTTCCCCTCGGTCGGATCGCCGGTCCGCCGGACATTCGACGACACGACCACGGAACAGAATCCCGCGTGGAGCCCCGATGGGAACCGGATCGCCTACCAGACCGAGATTTTCGGTCCCGCCGTGATCGCGATCCTCGATCTGACGACGCCCTCGCCGCATCGTTGGACCTTGGCGGAGCGCGTTCCCACGCCCATTTACCACGCCGGTCCGTCCTGGTCGGGCGACGGCCTCTCGATCTACTACCACGCGCCCAAGAGTGAAGATGTGCAGCAGGTTTCCGACATCTGGAAGCTCGACCTTTTCAGCCAGGCCAAGTGCGACATATCGATCGACCTGGCATCCGACTCGGAGGTGGACGTCTCTCATTACCTGCACTCCTCCCCGGACGGGATCGCCTTCAACTATTTCCTGTTCGCGTCGATGGCCGGGTCGTCCTCATTCCTGGGGCCGAATATCTGGCGCGGTGAGTTCATCTATAACTGTTTCCCGCCGCTGTCGATGGGCGTGAAGGTGAAGCCGAACCCTCTGAAGATCGGAGGGTCCGGGACCACGGTCGTTACGACGACCCTCACGTTCCCGCCCGAGACGATCGCCGCGGGGTACCAGTGCTCCTCAACCGACGGTCCCCTCGAAGGCGTGAGGATGCGGGCCACGATCCTCGCAAGCCCGACGCTCACGATCCTCCCCGCCCCGGTTTCCGGCGGATCGATTCTTCCGCTCACCGATGCCGGAGGCATCGTCCCGTTGTTTGTCGACAAGGTCCAGGGAGGATCCCCCCAGATCGATGTGTCGTGGAGTCGGGCTGAGGTCGAATCGGTCCTCACGATAAAGGGCCTCTTTGGGGATAACATTCCGGTCCGGATCGACGCCTACTCCAACCTTGTCGGCCGTACCTTCCGCGGCATCGCGTACATCCGGGTCACCCCGCCCGCGACCACCGCGCCGGCCGCGGCTGTCATGCTCCAGCAGAACTCGCCGAATCCGTTCAATCCTTCCACGATGATCCGGTTCGTCACCCGGGTGGACGGAAACGTCGCCGTGCGGATCTTCAACGTGCGCGGCGAGCTGGTTCGCGCGTTCGCGGAGCAGCGGCTTGCCCCGGGGAGCCACGCGATAGGCTGGGACGGCCGGAACGACCGCGGCCAGGATGTTTCGTCCGGCATTTACTACGCGGAGGCTTCCATCCCTTCGGGGTGGCGCGATCGAATCAGGATGACGTTGCTGCGATAGTCGGGGATCTCCGCCCGCCGCCGGACGCCGGCGGCGGCATCCGCTTCGCTCACCGCACGATCATCAGCTTCTTCGCCGAGAACTCGCCGCTCGGGTACGTGATTCGATAGAAGTAAACCCCGCTCGCCACCCGCGCCCCGTCGTCGGTCTTCCCATTCCAGCGGACGACGTGAATCCCCGCCGTCTCCACGCGGTCAACGAGGGTCCTCACGGTTCGGCCCATGATATCGAAGACGCGGATCTCGACCCGGCCCCGGATCGCGATGCTGTAGGGGATCACCGTTTCGGGATTGAACGGATTGGGCCGGTTCTGGAGGAGCGCGTTGACATGGGGCGGCGTCTCCGCAGCCGGCTCCTCCACGGCGGTCGCGAGCGCGCCCGCCTGGATCGGGTAGAGCGGGCCATACGTGCTCGTCTGGAATCCGACAGTCTGACCCGCCCAATCCGCCTGCATGGACGGAATTCCCGGTGCGGTCGCGGGGCTCGGACACGGCCAACACCTGCCGGTATCGGAGGCTGCCAGGGTGCGAGCCCCGCGGCAGCTCGTGAGGAACTTGTAGAGCATTCTCATGCGGTTCTCGACGCCTGACCGCGCGTAGTTCTGGGTGGTCGGGGCAACCGCGGGGTCGCGAATGAACTGGAACGAGAAGCCATAGCCCAAGGCCTTGCTTCGATCCTTGTCGGCAACGCTGTCGAGCTCGCGCGACCGTGCGATGCCCACCACCTGCGCGTTGGGGTAGAAGGCCACGCTCTGCGCTGTCGAGTCTGCGACTTTCGAGAGCGCGTCGAACCTGTTCGCACCCGGGCAGCCACCGTCTAGTGGATAGGTAAACGTGCCCGGAGCCGCGAGACCCGGTCCCGCGCCCGGCGCCGAGAAGCGGTCGTCGATCGCCGGGTACGGCGTGGTGCCGGTACCCGACCACGCGTTCGCGCAAGAGCTCACGCCGAAGACGTTTTGGGCGAGGCTCAACTGCAGCGTGTTGTCGACCGTGGTCGAGTTGATCAGGTTGTTGAACATATCGTCGCCGCTCACGAAGAAGCAGCGGTCGCCCTGATCGGGACCCGTATCACGACGCCACCACTGCTCGGCCAATGTAGCGTCCTGCTCGTCGAAAGCCGTCACAGTCTTATGGTGGCCGGACTGAATCATGATCCTGTACCACTTGGCCAGCGAGTCGGCGATCGGGTACTCGAGGTAGTTCGGGAAGAAGTTCGAAAGTTGGCCGGGTCGCTTGTCGGGTAGCTCGTGTCCCCCGATGTTCGACGCCAGGTCGTATCCCTGCAGCATGCGGTAGCGGTCCGCGCGTACACCCAACCCTCGAAGGGCTTGCGTTACCGGGTCGTACCCGTAGCTCCAGGTCGTGTAGGTGCCGTCGAGATTGAGGAGGGGTGTGTCGGTTCGGTTCTCCAGGAGCGAGCCCGCGGGTCCCGCGGCATAAACACTCGGGAGCACCCGGAACTCGATGATGTCCGGAGCCCTGAGTCCGCCTACGCCAGGCAGAATCGGAAGATCTTCGACTTCGCGGGCGAGGTTATCCGAGGAGAACGTGTATGACGTGCCCCCATTGATGTCGACGCCCTTGAAGTAGTACTGCATCCGCGTGCCGCGCGGGAGGAACCGGAGGCTGGCGTAGGTCGTGTTCCCGTTGATGGAGAAGCCACCCGGGAGCGACGCGCCGGCCCGGAGCTTGTCATCCGGCGGCCAGTTGATCGCGTACTCGGAGCCGAGAATCGTGGTGTCCGTGGGCGCGACGCTCACGTTCGCGTAGATCTGGCAGGAGTCGAACGCGCTCCACGTCTTCGTGGCCGGATCGAACAACCGATAGATCATGCGCGGGAAATCAAACGCGGCGTTATAGGAGCCGTTGTGGCGCGCCTGATAGTCCTCGCCAGCGGCGATGGTCAGATCGAGCCCGTCCTTCCAGTTGATGCCCATGCCGTTCTTGCGGAGACCGGTGACAACGGCGACCGTGATCGAATCGCCGAGCTGAGCATTCCAGTTATCGTGGACCGCGATGTTATGCAGCGTTCCGCCCGTCGGATCGAGGTCCGACCCGCGGTTGCCCGGCCAGCAAGGCGTGGTCTGGCAATTCGCTCCCCTGATCGTTCCGTCTACGAACATCGACTGTGCAATAGCGCCCGGGAAGATCCCGAAGATCGGAGCCGGGACGCCCGAGGTGACCTGGATGCGGAAGTTGTCGTAGAGGAGCGCGTTCGCTTGGCTGCTCGAGCAGTTTGCTCGGTCGGCCGCGAACGACGGGATGCACTCGAGGTTGTAGCGAACCTGGAACGAGTCCGCCTGCACCGCTTCGGCCAACTCGTCTCCGTCGTCGATCCATCCTTGGAACGCGCCCTCATTGACGGCGTTGTACGCCGCGGTGTTTCGCCAACCCGACCAGCTCCCGAACTTGTGGATCCGGTACTCGGCGTACTGCACGTAGCCGGCGAACCGTGGGAGGTCGAGGTATTCGGTCCACTGCGCGAAGATGGAAGCCGTTCCGGACGGGACCGGGAACGTGCAGCTCACGATCGAGTTGAACTGCCCGTTGATCGCCAGGTTCGTGTTCGGATCGCCGCCCTCGAAGAAGAGGTCGGACGACGACTGCTTTTGAGGTGCGCAGAAGTCCGACGTCACGTTCTCCGTGCCGGGAGCCAGCTGCCAGAGCTCGCCGATTCCGGCCGCGACGCGGCAGGATAGGAACGGGGCGGTTCCATACGTGCCCCTGACGATTGCACCGCCGAACGGATCGCTGCCGCCGGCAGGAGCCTGGTCGGTATAGATCGCTCCGTTGTCGCTGGTCGCCACGTCGTCGATGATCTCGCCATGACTGTCCGGCCAAAGGCCGTCCTCGGAAGAGAATCGACTGTCCGCCGTGAACACGACATATAGGACCCGGTGAATCGACGGAATGTTGGTGACCGTGTAGGAGACCGAATTCGGTAGTCCCGAAGCGGCGCCCACGACGATCTGAAGGTCGCTACCGCTGTTCGACGCGACGTTCTGCGCCGTCTTGATGCTGCCCGTCCAGCTCACGAGCTGCTCCGAGTTTCCGTCCGGGCCACCAAACCGCGTTCCGACCATCGGGATGATGTCGTTATAGAGCGCCCGGTTGTTCTGGAGCGGATCAAGATTGTTTCCGCCGCTGGTGCCGCCCCCGATGATCGTGAAGTAGTCGTAGTTCTGCTCGGTGCTCAGATTGCCCAAGAAGGTGAAGTTGTAGCTGGCGCTGTGTGCCCCGGTGTCGAGGTACAGAATCTGAAACGAGTGATTCGGATAGCCAACCTGGACCGCGAAGTTGGTATCGAACTTTCCGCACCAGAGGCTGTTCGAGCCGTCGAGGATCGAAGGCCGCTGGGAAGCCGGCACGGACACGTTCACCACGTGCCAGAGAATCTCACCCAACGACTGGTCCGCGCGGGTGTAGGCGATGGTGTTGTTGTTGCCGGCGATGTCCGGCTGATTGTCCGTATACCCCGAAGAGTTCGTGAATCCCGGCGTCGGCTGGAGGCTGTCCGCGACCGGGCTCGACTTCGCCGACCACGTCCCCAGCGCACGCTGAACGCAGGCGCCGGGATAGAGGAAATACGAAGTCGTGGCGGCGGTCTGACGTAGGAGCGTGCCGGACCAGTACGGACGAACGACGGTGTACGTCGGCTGGGGACTGTAACTGCCGCCGTTTCCCGTGGGAGGGCGTGCTTCCGTCGTCGAGGGGAGCAGCAGAACACCGACCAGAAGAAGCGTGGAAATGGAGCGCTGGGAATGACGCAATGTACCCCCACTTCGACGCGCCCCACGAACTGAAGAACGGCGGGATACTATCAGGGACTCGTCATTCTGTCAATGTGTTCCGGCGGATGGTAGTGCCTCCGCGGCACTACACGACGGAGTGGTGACGCGCGGGGGCCCTACGACGATCGAGGTTCGCCCATGGCGAGCGAGATCGCGCGCTCGAAGGTGGTAGCGCGCCCGGTCTCGAACGCCGATTCAGCCGCGGCGCTCCCCAACCTCCGCTTCGTCTCGGCCAGGCATCGCTCCATGCCTGCTCGATCCGGTGGTGTCGGCGGTGCTCCCAACGCATCACGGAGCGCGGCGGCAGCGCCAGCAAGGACGAGCGCGCGCTCGTCCTCTCCTTCCGCCGAGGCAAGCGCCGCGGAATACTCCAAGCACTCGGCGACGGCCACACGATCTCCAAGCTCTCGAAAGATCGGGATGCTCTCATCAAGAAGCGCGTGCGACTTCGAGTAGTCCCTTTGCCCGATGGCCACCCGCGCGAGCTCGTGAAGCGTGTACGCAACGCCCCACCGGTCTCCGAGTCGCCTGTGGATGGCAAGCGCTTCCTCGTGGTACCGCTGCGCGCCAGGGTGATCCTCGTGGTCGAGGGCCACGCATCCCAGCGCGTTCAGGCCCAGCGCTTCCCAACCCTCGTTCCCGAGCTCGCGGTTGATCGCGAGCGATTGCGCATAGAGGGACTTCGCCGCCTCATAATCCTGAAGCGCCTGGGAGACGACGCCCAGGTTGTGGAGCGCGATGGCCATTCCCCGCTTGTCGCCTGCCGCGCGCCGGATGGCAAGACACTCCTCGTACGACTCGCGCGCGTCGGCATGCCTGCCCTGATCGATGGCGACCGTTCCCAGCTCGAGCAGGATCGCCGCCGTGACGTCCGTCTCTTCGGTCGGCCTGCTTACCGTGAGCCCCTCCGCAAGCAAAGCCCGCGCCCGTTCGTATTCGCTCTGGCTACGCGCGAGGGCGCCGGCACCCAACAGGGCCTTTGCGCGCGCGATGGCGAGCCCCGGCCCGGTCGCGTCCAAGGAGAGCGCTGCCTCCAACCGCCGCCGCCCCTCACCGAGGTGGCCGTGGATCCGCCAGAATCGCCAGAGGGCGCCGGCCAACTGGAGCGCCCCTTCCGGCCGGGCCGAACGAATCGTCCATTCGCCTGCCAGACGCAGGTTGTCGTGCTCCTGCTCCAGTCGCTCGAGCCACGCCGATTGGTCGCCGCCGCTCAGCTCGGGCTCGGCTTCCTCGGCGAGTCCCAGATAGAAGCGGACGTGCTGATCCAGTCTTTCGGGCCTGCTGCCGGCCTTCTCCAGCCTCTCCCTTCCATAGGCGCGCAGGGTCTCGAGGAGTCGGTACCGAGCCGCCCCACCGACACCCACCTCCGGCAACACGAGCGACTTGTCGACCAGATGGGTGAGCAGGTCGAGGACTTCTTCTTCCCCGATGCCATTGCCGGAACAGACCGATTCCACGGCCTCGAGCGTGGCGCCTCCGGCAAAGACGCTCATGCGGTCGAAGAGGACCCGCTCGTTGTCGCTCAGAAGCTCGTAGCTCCAGTCGACCGTGGCCCGCAGCGTCTGCTGGTGCGGGAGCGCGCCGGGGCTTCCCGACGTGAGAAGGCGGAATCGATCCTCGAGGCGGCTCAGAATCTGTCCGACCGGCATGACCTTGACTCGCGCCGCGGCCAGCTCGATCGCGAGCGGGATGCCGTCGAGCCGCGCGCAGATCTGCGCCACCGTCTCCGCATTCTTCTCGGTCAGTGAGAACGCCGGCGCCACCGCAGCGGCCCGCTCTACAAAAAGGCGAACCGATTCGAATTGTCCGATCTCCCGGCGGGCCAGCGGGACGGGTCCCTTGAGATCCGGCACGTGAAGAGGCGGCACCCGCCAGAGGGCCTCGCCGGGAACGCCGAGCGCCTCGCGACTCGTGGCGAGGATGCGCACCGCGGGACAGCCCGCGATCAGCTCGGCCGCAAGCCGGCCGCTGGCCGAGGTCAGGTGCTCGCAGTTGTCCAGGAGAAGAAGGAGCGTGCGGGATCCGATCGACTCCTTGAGCGTGTCCATCAGCTCACGGCCCGGCTCCTCGCGAACCTCGAGCACCGCTGCCGCACGCTGCGGCACGAGCACGGGGTCCGAGAGCGGTGCCAGCTCCACGAGCCAGACCCCATCCGGGTACGATTCGAGCAAGTTCCGAGCGACCTGGAACGAGAGGCGCGACTTGCCGCAGCCGCCCGCGCCGGCGAGCGTGACCAGGCGAGCCGTGCCGAGGAGGCGGCCCACCTCCTCCATCTCATCGCGCCGGCCGACGAAGCTGGTCAAGAGCGACGGCAGGTTGTTGGGCACGCGTGACTGCGGAGCGAAAGGCGCCGCGCCTGCGATCTCGTCCGCCTCCGGCCCCCCTCGCTCCAGACCCAAACCGCGGAGCGCCGCGGCAAAATCCGCCGCGCTTGCGTAGCGGCGCGCCTTGTCCTTCGCCATCGCCCGGAGGAGGACTTGGTCCAGCTCGCGCGGGAGACCGGGCCGCGCGCGCGAGGGGGCCGGTGGCTCGACGAGCGCGATCTCGTGAAGGACGGAGAGCATCGAGGGTCCCTCGAACGGTAGCCGGCCCGTCGCCGCTTCGTAGAGCACGACGCCGAGCGAGAAGAGATCGGTGCGCGGGTCGAGGGGCTCCCCGCGCGTCTGCTCGGGCGACATGTACGCGGCCGTGCCGACGATGGCGCCGGTCGCGGTAAGGCTCACGGCATCCGCGTCCGCGCGCGCTCCGGGCAGGCGCTTGGCGAGACCGAAATCGACGACCTTCGCCTGGCCATCGGAGGTGAGAAGGATGTTCGTGGACTTGACGTCGCGGTGGATCAGGCCGACCCGGTGCGCGGCGTCCAGCGCGTCGGCGACCTGGGAACCGATGGCGATCAGCTCCGGAAGACCGAGAGGGCTCCGGTGCAGGCGCTCGCGGAGGGTCTCGCCCTCGACGTACTCCATGACGAGGAACGGCGCGGGATCCGAGTCCTCGATCGCGTACATCGTGACGATGTTGGGATGGTTGAGGGCGGATGCGAGCTTCGCCTCGCGCACCAGGCGTTCCACAGCCATGCGGTCGCCGGCCGCCCAGGGGGGCAGCATCTTGATCGCGACCGGGCGCTCCAGCTTCAGATCCTCGGCGCGGTAGACCTCGCCCATCCCACCGGCCCCGATCTTCTCGACGATTCGGTAGTGGCCGAGGCTCGCGCCGGCTTCCATCTGCTCCACGATGCCGTTCCCCCTGGAGGTGGGGCCGGGGTCTATCTCCCGGAGGCCCCCCGCCCCTTCCATACATGATAGATCGGAAAGCCGAGGGCCGCGACCAGCACGCCGGCCATGGCGCGCCACTGGCTGGCCGCGAGATCGCTGACGATGATGGTGATCGTGACGAGGATAAAGATGATCGGCGTGAGGGGAAAGATCGGGGTCCGATAGGAGCGCGAGCCCGCCGGGGCCTCGGCGTCGGGATCGGGGGCCGCCTCGACGGCGGCGGGAGTACCCCTCGCCGCCCGGCCCCGCTGGATGAAGATCGCGGCGATCGTGAGGCCGTAGAAGAGCCAGGAGGTCGTGACGAACCAACCGGAGACGTCCTCGAACCCGCGAGAGGCGGCGGCGAGCCAGATGCACGCGAGCGCGCACTGGAGCCAGAGAGCGAAGTCCGGAGTTCCACGGCGCGGGTGGACGTGCGCGGCCCGTGACCAGAAGAGCCCGTCGGCAGCCATCGCCAGGGTCACGCGCGGGCCGGTGAGGATCGAGGCGCTGATGGTTCCGAATGTGGACACCGCGACGAGAACCGCGAGGGCGCGGCCGCCCCACTCCCCGAGGACCCGGCGCACCGTCTCGCTTCCCACCGCTTCGTAGGCCGCGACCTCGCTCGGCGAGAGCACCGCGAAGTAGGCGAGATTCGTCACGACGTACACCGCGATCACGATCGCGGTCCCGCCCAGGATCGCGATCGGGAGATTTCGCCTCGGATTCACGATCTCTCCCGCGACATAGGTCGAGTCGGTCCAGCCGTCATACGCGAACAGGATCGGGATCATCGCCGCGACGAACGCGATCAGAAGCGGATGCGTCGAGAGCGGCACGGCCGAGGTCGCCGCGCCGGTAGGGCCCGAGTGCCGAAGACCAAAGGCGGCGCCGCAGAGCGCGAGAATCCCCGCGACCTTGAGCGTCGTGAGAATCGTCTGCGTATTCGCGCCCTCGCGGACGCCGAGCCAGTTCACGAACGTGAGGACGCCGATGGCGGCGAGCCCGACCGGGAATTGGGCGGCCGCGGGCCATCCGACCGCCTGACAGGCGTAGATTGCGAAGACGCTCGTGATCGAGGCGATCACGGTGGGCTTGATCACCGCGAGGGAGGCCCATCCGAAGACGAAGGCCAGCCGGCGGCCGAACCCCTCTCGGATGAAAACGTAGAGGCCGCCCGTGCGGGGGTGCTGGACCGCCAGCTCGGCGAGAACCAGCGAGCCCGCCATTGAGAGGAGTCCGCCCACCACCCAGGCGGCCAACATCAGCGCTTCGGTGTGGAGCTCCCTGGCGACCGAATGGGGGGACCGGAAGATACCGGAGCCGATGATGCTCCCGACCGTGACCGCGGTCGCGGCGTAGAGGCCGATTTGCCGTCGGAGGAGAGGTCGGGGGCGTTGGTCGATCGGTGTGATCTTCGGCTGGCCGCCTGGGCTGGCGCTCACCGGACGCGGAGAATCTTCGTCCAGACGGATCGGTGCTCAGATTGGATTCGCGCGAAGTATTGCCCCGCGGGTACCGGGCGGCCGGTTCGGTCCGTCCCGTCCCATGGCACCGTGTGCGGGCCCGGCCCGAGCGCGGCCTGCAGCTTGAACGCGCGAACGATCCGCCCCGCGACATCGTAGATCGACACCCGCACGTCCGACGTCCGGTCGAGCGTGTAGCCGATCTCGGCGGATCCGTCGGACGGATTGGGCCGCGTGCGCATCGCGGCGAAGCGATAGGGGCCGCCGCGGATTCCCGAGACGAGTCCCATCCGCTCCTCGTGACCTTGCGCGTCGATCGCCCCGAGCGCGTAGTAGTACCGGCGTCCCGGCTCGGCGGTCTCGTCGGTGTAGCTGTACTCCGGGCCGCCGCTCAAGGGCGACGTGGTGAGGCGAGTCGAGATATCGGCAAGAGTGGATCCGCGGTATACGTGGAAGCCCGCCGCATCCGATTCGGCGGAGACGCGCCACTCCAGATGCACTCCCTCCGGCCGGGAGTCCGCGAAGAACTCCACGATCGCGACCGCCGTGGGGCTGTCTTTCGTGAGGGTCATGGCATCGATCACGGAGCCGTCGCGCGCGATCGCCTGGACGCCCAGCGTATTTGCGGTCACGTCGACCGCGGTCACGTGGAAGGCGCTGAGCGAGTAGGCCTCGTAGACCGGCGAGCCGGCGAGCGCATAGAGTGCGCGGCCGCCGCCCCCGGTAACGATGTAGATCGTTCCCTTTGGATTCTGGTAGTCCGGCTCCTGGACCTGGTCGACCGGCGCGCCCGCGGCGATCGGGTAGGTGCGCGTGTAGTAGTGGTTGTGGCCTTGAAGCACGAGGTCGACTCCATATTTATCGAAGATCGGGCCGAGCGCCGCGGCGATCGTGGCGTCGTCCCCGTGCGCGCCGAGGTTCGAGTACATCGGAACGTGGAAGAACACGATCTTCCATTGCTTGTTCGTCGCGGCAAGGTCGGAGGAGAGCCAAGCGAGCATCGCCGAATTGGGGGCGACGTTCTCGAGGGTCACCTCGATCGACGCGAAATGCGCGTTCGAGTAGTCGAACGAGTAGTAGCGCTCGGTGCCGGAGTTCGCCGTGGGAAAGTAGAAGGCATCGAGGTACGGCTGCCCGTTCGCCGTCACGACGTCGTGGTTCCCGAGGCAGGAGTAGAACGGAATTCTCGCGATCGTCTTCCGGTAGATGTCGAAATATTGCGGCGTGAAGTTCGCGGCTTCGCCGCCCTCGTAGATGATGTCGCCGGTGAGGATGCCCAGATCGGCGTTCAGGGAGTCGATTCGAGCCGCGAGCTGGATCTGCTCAGGCGTCGCGCGGCCGATATCGCCGAACGCGACGAAGCGGAACGGCTCGTTCGTCGCCGGCGCCGTTCGAAAGGAGTCGGAGCCGTCGGTGAGCGTGTCGGTCCCGGTGATGATCCGGTAGTAGTACTTCGAGGAGGGCGTGAGGCCGCTCAGGCCGACCGCGTGGCGGGTCGCGGTCCCCGCGTGGGCGGTCTCGCTTCCGAGGGCCGGCGTCAAACCGTAGAGAACCTTGCCGGTCGTGTTGGCGTCCGTTTGCCACGCGATCGTGATCGACGTCGGCGTCTGGAGCCAGACGGACGGATAGCGGAGGAGATTGACGGCGGTCGCGGGACGCGCCGCAGCGAGTGAGAGGGCGATCCCCACAATCGCCGCGATGTGCCGCACCTTCATCCTATAGGGCCCCTCATCCGAAGGGTAAATTGGTGGAGGCGGAGGGAATTGAACCCTCGTCCGAAAGCAGATCCGGAAGAAGCACTACGCGCGTAGTCCGTTATCCACCTTCGCGATCCCGGACGCCAACGGACTAGGTCACGGAATCGCTAGCTCGATGTGTTCTCGTCCTCCCGACTCGTGCGGATCGTGAGAACCAGCCTACCTTGATGACGCCCGATCCAGCCTCGGCAGGCTCAGACCGGTCGGACGTGGCAGCTAAGCCGCCAGAGCCAATTCAGAATTGGCTGTTGTGTTTTGCCCGTGGTTTTACGAGGCCTACGGGCACCTCGGCGCGCGCTTCTAAGTTCACTGCTCCGTCGAATCCTTTCGCCCCCATCCGTGCTACTGATGATGGATCGGCTATTACGGTTCAGAGTTTAGCACCGCCTCACCCGATTTGTCCCAAGCCTTGATCCTGGAAAGCTCTAACCCGCACAATCGGCGCATGATCGGGCGATTGCTCTCCCACTATCGAATCACCGAGGTACGATCAACGTATTGGCGTCGCAGGAGTAGGCTCGGTACTCCACGTGTACCGATAAATCCAGAGGCTTGCGTCGGGGACCGACGTCACAAGCTCCGCGGTCGCGAGAAACGCGGGGTCGGTGAACTCCTGCGGAAACACGACGTACCGTATCCCGAGTCGACGCAGGAGGTCGCTGCTTGGGGTGATGTGGATGATGTACCAGTCCCCTTGGTGGAGCGAGAAGGATACGTCCGGACCCTGATCGGGCTCGAGCTCGATATGGGCGTAGCGGTTGTAGATCGACGCGCCGGACGACTTGGGATCGATCACGCGCAAGTCATCGAGCGGTGGCACGAATTTCGTCCCGTTGAACACCTGGCCGCCCGCCGCCTTGATCAGGTCGGCGACGACGTGGGGACCGTAGACCGCCCATCGGGCATCCGGCTCCCTGCGGATCAAGGGTGAAACCTGTTTGAATAGCTTCGTGTCGATGATCGGTCCGAGACCGACGGCGACCGGGTTCACCAAGCCGTAGCTCCAGATGCTTGGTATGAGAACGCACGCCGCGAACGCGAGCCGCTTGCGTGCCAGCAACAGATAGCCCGCGGCCGCGGAGAGGAGCGTGACCCAGGCGACCTGGTTCCCGACGGCGAAGGATCCGGTCGCGCGGTTGAACATGAGGGAGTACACGAGAACTACCGCGAGCAGCGCGGCGGCGATGATGGTCTTCGGCGCAAAGCCGCGTGGGAGGATCACGCGTGCTTTCGCGAGGAAAACGCAGCAAAGCAGAATGCTGGCGAGCCCGAGGCCCAGGAGGGAACGCGTGCCCTGCGACTTCCCAAACGCGGACGCCAGGGCCAGGAAGCGCGGCCAGCCGAGGACCATCCAGCTGAAAACGACGACGATGTAGGCGATCAGGCTCCACTCGAGGGCGCTCGCCCGTGAATTCCGCCGCCACTGCCAAAGAAGCACCGCCGCCGGTATCGGGAACAGAAGTACGAAGTTGCTCGCCTCGCACACGTTGAACCACTGCGGCGGAACGTGATCCTCCGACATGAAGAAACCGTACAGGCCGCTGAAGATCTGGGCAAAGGCAACTTCGCCGCCCGTTGAGTTCCGCGCTCCGGGATAGACCGTGCCGAGCACGAGCTCGATGGCGTGTCTGGCGTCGCGATAGTACAAAGCGAGCAGGACGGCCGCCGCCAACAGGGCCAGCACCGCGGATCCGGTCCGAAATATCATGCCGCCCCTTGTGCGGATCGCCCCGAGGTGCGGACCGACCGAGCCCACCAAAACCGCGATGCCGAGATAAAAAAGCGGCACCTGAAAGGGCGGGTACAACGACAACACGGCATCAAGAAGGAAGAGCGTGAAGACCAGGGCCGAGACGGCGATGGCCCATCTGCTGGGCGAGAGCGCGAGGTAGTGCCCCGCGACGAGCGCCAGGGCGGCGGAACCCACCATCTCGGGAAGCATGGCAGGCGTGGAGTACCACCACTGCATGAAGCCCGAAAAGAACACCCAGGCCGCGCCGAGGAGGGATACCCCGAAATCGCTCCCGGTCACGAGCATCAGCAGCAGGAAGATGCCTCCCACAAGAAGGAAGGCCTTCATGTTCCAATAGAAGGCGAACGCACGCTCCAGGTCGAGGACGAAGAACCCCCAATATTGGGGCCGAACCAGAGTCGACCAGTGCCGGACCGGCAGATTCATGATCAATGGCGCGCGCCCGGGGCCCCAGCGGGAGCTCTCCGCGGAGAAAGCGGGACGCGACTCCGCCTGACTCACCATCGCGGGTGTCATGACGGCCCATTCGTCGATCCGGATGAGCTTTGGCTTTCCGAGGAGAACGCCGGCATTGGGGCCCCGATCGGGGAAGGATCGGTCCCACATTCCGACAGAAGATCCGTGAATCTTGAAGGCCGTGGCGAGGACGAGGAGGAGAACCAGCGCGCAAAGGAAGAGGAGCACGTTCCGATCGAAGCGGATGAGGTGCGGTTCATCGGGGTCGCGCTTCGGGGTGGCCGGATCGGGCTGCGGCTTCCGCTTAGGGCGCACCGTCTTACCGCTCACCGGGGCGACTCCTGGATCTCGATCAGAATCGCCTGAAGCGCCAGCTGAAATCCTAGAATGAAGGGCAGAATACTCAGCATCACCGTCCCGGTGGTCGCGACGTGGCCGGACGAGACGGACTTGATCCACGTGAACGCCCCGAATCCCGTGCCCCACGCAAGCAGCAGCGAACCCAGGATCCAAAACACCGCGACGGGCGAGAACTCCCGGAGCACGTGGCGCTGGTAGATTCGGTACCAGAAGCCCTTCAATAGATAGAGTGGGAACGTTACGAGGACCTGACCGACTCGCATGGAAGACCGTTCATCCTCGTAACGAGCCGGCACCGGTACGTCCTTCACTCTCGCCCGGAATACGTTCAGGTGGATCAGCATGTCGCTCTCGAAGAAGTATCGTCGGGCGATCCGGTCCAGCGGCAGCCTTCGCAGCATTGCCGAGTCGATCGCGATGTAGCCGTTGACGGGATCGAATACATGCCAGTATCCGGAAGCGAGTTTTGTCAGGAAGGTCAGCCCGAAGCTGCCGGCGAGGCGGATCGTCGGCATGTCGGGCAGCCTGCTTTCCCAAAGGAACCGGTTGCCCTTCGCGTACGCGTATCCATCGACCACAATCGGATCCAGCAGGGCGGGAAGCAATCCGGGGTCCATCTGGCCGTCGCTATCCATCTTCACGACGACGTTCGCTCCCCCCTCCATGGCCAGCTTGAACCCGGTCACGATGGCTCCACCCACGCCCTGGTTCACCGCGTGCTGCACCAGCTTTAGCCGCGGCTCGCCCAGCCCCCGAACGAGATCGGCCGTTCCGTCCGTACCCGCGTCCTCCACCACGATGATCGAGTCGACGAACTCGGGGATCCCCTGGATGACGCCGACAATGTGCGTCGCCACGTTGAACGCCGGCATCACGACCGCAACCCGCCGCTCTCGATACATCGCCGCGCCCCGAAACGTTGTGATTGATCAGCGTGAATGCCGGCCCCGAGACTAATGTATACCCGCAGGATCAGATTCGCGTCAGTATATGCTCGGAGTATATGGAGCATGAGGGCCGCTCACCCGAGGCTGGAGCGGGGAGAGGGCCGAAGCAAGGATACGGAAGCGCGTTTGAACGCAGATCGATCGATAGGAGAGCCGACAATGAAGACGCAGGAAGCGATAGCGCAGCACTTCGGACTCATGTATCAGACCGCCGCGGCGAACCTCGACGGGCTGACCCAGGAACAATCGCTGATGCATCCCTCGCCGGGCGGTAATTGCGCCAACTGGATCCTGGGGCACCTCACGAACGTCCAGAACGGCGTCATGGGTCTCATCGGCGAAAAGCCGGTCTGGGAGAGCGGCCAGCTCACTCGGGCAGGCTTCGACCCGATTTCCGGAGCGGCCAACGCCATCGAGTGGAACACCATGAGAGAACGGTTCCTGGGGTCCAAGGATCGTTGCCTGGCGGCAATCTCAGGGCTATCCGACAGGGCCCTGGCCGAGTCGGTTCCCCACCCGTTCGGCGGCACCACAAGCCGCGCGGAGCTGCTGCACCTTCTCGCCTTCCACCAGACCTACCACGTCGGGCAGCTCGCCCTATCGCGGCGAATCGCCGGGCTGGAGGGCGCGGTCAAGGGGCCGGGTCAGGTGCAGAAGGTCTGAGCGGGCTGACCGGTTTCACTTCGGCCCTGGAGGAGTTCCGATCCGGAATCTCGAGATGGACGGTCTCGCCCGTGCCGTGCTCGTCGCCCCACATCCTGCCTCCGTGGGCGGTCATGATCCCTCGGCACAGGGCGATCTTCAGCCGGGAGCTTCGAGCCTTGCTCCCCGGACCGCCTGAATCCTGGGTTTCCACGGGCGCGGAGCCCTGCCCCGCTCGACGCGTCACCGAAAGAAGCAAACCGGAGCCCGACCGGGCGAGAGCGACGGTGACGGTGCCGCCCGGGCTGGACAACGTGGCCGCGTTCGTAACCACCGACCGCAACACCTGCATGAGCGCCTCCCGGTCGATCCAGCCGCGCGCAGCCTCGCAGGAGGCAACTTCAAGCCCGACGCCGAGCGACTGAACGTGCGGGCGCAATTCATCCACGACCGCACGAACCACGGTCTCGACCGGCTGAGAGGCGAACCGGAAGACGCGCTTCCCCGCCTCGAGATCCGCGAGGTCGACGGCATCGCTTAACAGGTCGAGGAGGCGCCTGCCGCTCTCCTCGATCAATTTGTAATAGTGCGCCGCTTTTTCCGGCGTGAGCGAGGCCGCTCTCTGTTCTCCCAGCTGCGCAAAGCTGAGGATCGCGTGGAGCGGAGTCCGCATCTCGTGGGACATGATTGCGAGGAGCTCGCTCGTCGCGCGCGACGCCGATTTGTCCCTATCGCTCACTCGGATGGCTCCCTCGCCGCCTAGGCGGCCCGCTCGGCCCCGGGGGTCGGATCCACGGGACCCGATTTCTCGGCGGGGTCGGCTTCCGCGGCCGGGTGGGACCCCGCGACTCGGAAACTAAGGATGAATCTCGTCCCAGCGCCTTCCTCGCTCTCCACTCGGATCGCTCCCCCATGGGCGCGCATGATTCCAAACGTCACCGCGAGGCCGAGACCCGTCCCCTTGCCCGGAGCCTTGGTCGTGAAGAACGGCTCGAAGATGCGTGCCTGGACGGCCCGAGGGATGCCGGGTCCGTCGTCCTGGACGTAGAGCTCAATGAACCCGTCGTCCCGCAGCGCCGCCTTGATCTCGACGATGCCGTGGCCGCGGGGCTCCATGGCCTGCTCCGCGTTGAGTATGAGGTTCATCAGCACCTGCTGAATCTGGTTGGCGCTGCCGTGGATGAGCGGCAGGTCCTTTGGAACAGCGGTTTCAAAGGCGATCTTGTGGAGGCTCAGCTCGTGATGGAGGATCGCCTTGGTGTCCGCGACGACCTCCTCGAGCGCGATCGGCTCGGGCGTCAGATTCTCCTGCCTCGCGAACTTCAGCAAACTGTCAATGATCGCGCGGCACCGCTTCGTTTCCTTCTCGAGGATCGCGAACGTCTCGCGGAGCGGATTGTCCTCGGCAAGGGACCGCACCGTGAGCTGGATCATGCCTTGAATCCCCGCGAGGGGGTTCTTGACCTCGTGGGCGATCCCGGCACCGAGTTGGCCGAAGGCCGCCATCTTCTCGGATTGGATCAACTGCGCCTGAGCGTCCCTCAGAGCCAGGTCTCGCGTGTGGAGCTCCGATGCCATCTGATTGAACGAGCCGGCCAGCTGCCCCATCTCGTCGCGGCTGGGAACAGCGACCTGGACGTCGAAGTCGCCGTGTCCGATCGATTGCGCGGCGTGCGTCAATTGACTGAGGGAGCGCGTCATCTGGGTCGCCCAGATGAGGCTGACGATTGCCGCCGCGACCAGGAGCCCGAGGGCGAGGAAGATGAGGTTCGTGAGCAGTTTCCGGAGCGCAAAGTAGGCTGCCGACTTTGGGATCTCGGCGCCGGCTCGAAGCCCGCCGATCCCGACGCTAGCAATCCCCGTAATCATCCGCTTCCCGTCGCGTTCGGTTTCCTTGACCATCGCGATGCTCCCGGGGCCAAGCGGGGGGAGCCAATCGAGCCGCTCCTGGGAGGCCGTCCGCCGCGAATCGACGTGGCTCACGATGCGTCCATCCACATCGACGAGAAATACATCGAACGCGCTCGAGCTGCGTCCCAGGGAAATCGATCGGTTCAGATCAACCGTGCCGACCACGACGAGCGGTGGGCGGCCGGAAGCCCGAGGAATGCGGACCGCGATCGTCGAAACAGGAAGTGAGCTTGAAATGGCGGCATTGCGAACGTAGAGCGACCCGGCCCGGATCGAATCGAACGGGATGGGATATCTCGCGATCGCCGCCAGGAAGGATGCTCGGCTCACCCCGGCCGCGCGCGTGGTGACGCTGTCCAGGAGCATCGCCATGGCCTTGCGACCCTCGAAGATCCGCAAGGCCACGAGGCCAGGAGTCCTCGCAAATAGGGCTCTCAAGGCCTCGTCACGGCGCTCGCTGAGAATATTCGAAGCGTCCATGACGCGACCCGCCGTGACGAGTTGGTCCCGGTAGGCCGTCAGGCGCAGATCTGCCTCCTCCGCCGCGTGGACCGAGACGAGGGAGACGAGATCCTCGACGTATGCGACCTTGTCCGCGTGGAACATGCGCGCCATGGTGTACGTGATGAGACTCACCACCGTCGTCACGACGAGGAGCACGCTGAGGAGAATCTTGAACCGGAATGTCACCCGGATCTTCGACGGCATGTCGGATGCCCCGCGCATTAGAACTTCGCCCGTAACACTTGGCTCCAATAGGAGCTGTGCCCCGCCGGATCCACGGCTTCGACGAGGAGCAGATTGGCACCGGCTTTCAGACGAACCTCGACCTGGAAGGAGCCGTCCAGGTTCACCTGGAGCCGCTGGCCCATGACGTAGACGCGGGCTCGCGGGTCAGTGCGCCCGCGGACCGTAAACCTGGAGCCTTCGACCTCAGTCGGAGGCGGATCGATTTGAAGCGGCAGGAGCTCTCCCTCGAGTGTGACCGTCAGCCTCCGAGCCGCGGACGGCAAGCCCTCGATCTCATCCTGAATCGCCGCGACGCTCCACCGGTAGGAGCCGACGGCAAGCCGCCCCCAGGTGAGCGATGGAGCCGTCACCATCTCGTCGAGCGCGAGGTCGCGGAACGCCGGGCCCTTCTCGACGCGCACGCGATATCCATCGGCATTCTCGACCGGGCTCCAACGGAACGTGACGCGCGGAGGGAGGTCGAGATATGGAAACGAGGATCCGTCCGCGGGCTCCAGCACGGCCGGAGCGATCGGGATGGGACGCGGTTCCTGAATTCGCCCGCCGGAGTCCACGCGACTGAACTGGCTGGGACCGACATGGATTTTGCGTCCGTTTGCCGCCAGCTCCAGGCTTCCGCCGAGCACGGCTACGGACGTGGAGCGGTCGCGACCGACCTTAATTCTGACGTCGGCGGTCCCGCCCGGCTCAGCCCTCAAGATGGCACGTCCCGCGGGGATCTCCACCTCGATCGGCGCATCGTAGGATCCCCCGATCCGGGCCGTGAGATCACCCTGCAGCAGGGACAGCCCCCGCGGCGACTCGATCGGATCCGCGCCTAGGTGGAGACCGGTGACGACGACCAAGGCGTTCTCTTCGACCTGCACGGCGACTTTGGGTCCGTACTCGATGGCCGCCGCCCCGTCCGGACCGGTTTGGACCGCATCCCGATCGTAAAGCTCCACCCCGGACGCGGCCGGACTCCATCCGATCTGGCCCGCCGAACGACGCTTCACGTCCCGGCGTTTTACCGTGAGCTTCGCGACTGGGGAGGAGGAGGCCTCGATAGGATCGAGCAGGTCCGGTTCCAACAATCTGCCCGAAGGCCCGGCCAAACGGACGCCGGCCATGAGGGTGCGCATGTCGTCTCCGGGGGGGAACACGACGCTGAGCACGGCCAAGAAGCCTGAGAAGCATGCGAGCGTCATCGCAATCGCCAAGAACACCTCGAGCAGGAGCTTCCACATGCCCGGAAGCAATGAGCCGCCATCGGGCTTGGTCGGCCGCGGGACGGAATCCCACGCCATGTCAGTAGCGACTCTGGGCACGAAGGAACCATCCATGTGAGCTCTCCGGGCCCGTCTCGAGCGGGTCGCCGGAGAAGGTCGTAAAGTTGTAGCCGACGCCGAGGCGGAAGTTCAGCGACGGGTCCCAGGAAAGCTCGTTCAGCCACCCCGCGCGCCGGTCTCCCACCTCGCGCTGCGACAAAGCGCGGTACTCGACTCCGTAGCGGAACGGCTTTCGAACCGTGTACTCGAGACGCTGGGCCCAGAGCACGCTATGGGTCTCGCCGGTGCCCACGCCTTGCGACTCGCCCCGGATCCGTGCGGCGGCCTTCCCGACCCAGTCGATCCCAGGCACGATTCGCACGGTGGTCTCGAGCGCGGTCACCCCGAGGGTGGTCTCGGAGAGCGTCGTATCCCCCGGCGCCGAGAACCGCCGGTCCCGGAGGAGGGTCCAACGGGCGAATCCCTCCACGCGATCCGAGTGCGGCGGCCGGAACGCGACGCCGAGGGTCCGCTCTTCATACCGCGCGGGAGTGCTGTTCGCCACGCGATCCCGGGTGAAGCTGAGGCGATAGTTTCCCCGCGCCGAGATTCCCGCGACGAGGTTCCATTCAAGCCCGGTCGACGTGAGCACCTGGCGCTCGCGGCCGCCGGCCCCGTCGATGCGATATTCGCCGCGTGTCGTGGCGACGAC
>VBOZ01000013.1:54007-93158 GCA_005893305.1 Candidatus Eisenbacteria bacterium
TGGCGTCGGAGGAGAACGCGACCCTCGACCCGCCGCCGGCGGAGCGGTCGCGGGCGGAGTGCTCTCCGCTCAATCTCAGGAGCAGCCCGGAGGCGTTGTGCCACCCCCGCTCGAGCCCGACGACCGACTGCGTGCGCGTCTCGTCGCCGTCGTGGAGCCACCGGTACTCGCTGTACGTCCGGCCCATCGACCCCAATGCCGATTGGGCGCCCAAGAGCGTGGAGCTGGAGCGGGCGCCCATCCCTTCGTTTCGCTCCTGACGAAGATAGAGCTGGCTTCCCGCCACGGTGAGCGCGACCCCCCCGCGGAGGGCGCGTCCGGTCGAGCCGTCCGAGCCCCGCAACTCCAGCGCGAGCGACGGCAGGGGCCACCATTCCAAGCCCAGCGAAGTGCGGTGATTCAGAGGCCCCGAGAATGTCTGCTGCCTCTCGGCGGAAGTCCGGATCGGTCGGATCGGGCGCCACCAGAGGCTGGCCGCGCCGGTCTGCAAGGTGCTACGCGCCGCGTTCACGGAATCCACGGTGCGCTGCTCGAATTCAGAGGCGACGCCGAACGGGCCGGCATCGCGCCGCCACTGGATGCCCAAGCGGCTCATGTCGCGAACGGCCGCGCTGTCGCCGAGTCCGATCCCGAGCCGCTGTTCACGATTGAATCGGATTCCCCACCAGCCCCATCGACCCGCTTCGAAGGCGGCCTGCGCCCCGTGGCGGGCAAAGCCCTGGCCCCCGGGATCGTTGCTGCCCGTAAATCCCGGCTCCGACCTTCGAACGAAGCCGGCCACCTTGATCCGGCCCGGTTTGTGGAGCCACTCGCCGACGTCGAGATCGGCCGCCACCTTCCAAGCGTTGCCGCGATTCGCGGCGGCGGAATCCGCGTCCGCGAACGACAGGCCGCCGTCCTCGCTGACGAACGTTCCGCCCGCCACTCCCTCGCTCCGCGCCACCTCCCCCACGATTCGCGCGTGAGAGCCGACCTTCACTTCGGTATCGCCGCTCCAAAGACGGTAGGGACCGGCCCTGGCCTCGTCCTGGAGAACCGTTCCGCCCACGGCGAGGAATTGCGCGATGGGCTGCCGGAAGCGGCCGCCCACGGCCGCACGCTCTTGGATCGATCCGCGGGCTTCGTACTCGGCCTCGATCGTCACCGGCTGACCGTGAAGCTGGGTGCCGTCGACGAGCGAGCCGTCATCCCAGACGCTGGGAATGGGCCTCATGAAGAGGAGCCTTCCCTCGATCTCCTTGGCGTTGAAGTCCACGCCGCGCTGTTGCCTGTAGCGCACGAGGGGGAGCCCGGTGTCGCGGTCGCGGACAACGAGCGAAACCTGAATGCTTCCCTCGAGGATGTCGCGATGACTCAGGTAATAGAGGGTTCCGCCGGTCGCGCGAATCTCGTCCTGCACGTGCACCTCGCGCGCGGCCGCGCCGAACGCCGTCAGGGACGTTCCCGGGTTGGGCGTTCCCGCGGCAGGACCCAAACGGACCTGGGCTCCATAGAGGGTCCGATGGAATGCGGCCAGCTCCACCTCGTCGATGGAGATCGGGAAGTCCCCAACGGAGGCCCGGAACGCCCCGCCCTCGACGGCGAGGAAGAAGCGTCCGCCCCCTGGAGCGCCGTACGCGACGGCGCTCGAGTCTCCGTAGACCGGATAGAGACGATCCGGATCGAGGTTGACGAGGAGGCGGTCGCGGCCGGCGTCGTCTAAGTCCTTGAAGAGGTCCCCGAACTTCCTCCGGCGGGAGTCGAACGCCGACGTGACCAAGTAGCGGCCGGCGATCCAGCCTTTCAGGTGATAGGCGAGGCGCCCCTCGGTATAGACGCCCTCGCTCTGGCCGGCCCCACGGAGGGCGGAGCCGGCTGTTTTCCCGATGACGCCGTCGGCCAGCGCGACCAGGAAGAGGCGCTTCGATCGGACATCGACCGGCCGGTCGATCTCTCCGCGGTGTCCCTCGGCGTCCTCGACGGCGATCTTCAAATTGCTCTTCCCTTCCGGCAGCGTCACCGTCCCGGAGAAGGCGCCGCCGCCGTCCACGTGAAGCGACTCGGCGTTCGCCCATACCCGGTGCCCCGGCGCGGTCTGCCCGGAGAGGCGCAGCTCGCGGCTGGAGAGGACGGACGCCGCAGGCGGCAGGGCGACCGTCAGGTTCGGAATCCGGTCTACGACCACGAGGTCCTGCCCTTCGTCCGCATGGTCCAGGACCCGAACGATCAGATTCGCGACGCGGAGCGCGCCGGTGGGATCCCGAACGACGAGGGCGATCCCGTTCTCGCCGACGTGCAGGGGGACTTCCCTGTTGAACTCGCCGCCCCGCGCGACCGGGACGACCACGCCGTCGACCTCGACCCGATTTCCGGGATCGGTCCGGCCCGAGACCTGGACGTGCGCCGCGGCCGACTCCCGTGGCGGCGCTCCGGGGCCCGCGACCTGGGGCACGCCGCTGCCGGCCCCGCGGGGTCCTACCGTGACGCCCGGCGCGGTTCCGCCGTAGGGGACCCTCACCTCGCCCCGGGGCTCCACGATCTCGAGGCGCGGGAGTCGAACGAGAGCGCTGGCCGTCCGCCCCTGCCTGTCGCTCAAAGTGACCGCAAGCGTGTCCCCGGTGGCCAGAGGCACCGAGCAGGAGAATCGCCCCACCGAGTCGACGGGGACGGAGAGACCCCCGATCCGCGAGGAGGCTTCGCCGCGATAAATGTCGTAGAGCCGTGCTCTCTGGACTTCGGTGCCCTGGCCGTGGATCTCGACTCGCCGATTGAGCTCTCGGCCTTCGGGCGTCGCATTGTTCGCCACGGGACGCTGTTGCCCGAAAGCGAGGACGACAAGGCGCGAGCGGGGGATCCGCTCTCGCTCGACGAGATAGCGAACGGCCGCCTCCGCGCGGGCACGCGAAAGCGCTAGGTTCCCGGCAGGAGAGCCTACCGAGTCGGTGTGGCCCTCCACGATTACCTTCTCCGTCGGAGAACGCCGCAGCGCCTTTGCGAGCTCGGCCAGGGCCGTCACCGCCGCCGGGGTGAGCACCGCGCGGCCGGCCTCGAAGGAGTCCCCGGTCATGGTCATGGAGATCGACGTGCCCCGATCGACACCGAAGGCGCGGCGCGGACCACATACCTCCAAACCGTCCGCGTAGGTGACCCGAAGCTGATATTCGTAGACGGCGCCTCCCACGAGGCCAGACGACCCCGATCCGGTTCCGTCCCAAGGGCACACGCGCGGGGGGGCTCCCGGTCCCTTGGCTGACCAGAGGACCGCTCCCTTCTGATCGCGGACGTCCAGGGTCCAGTCGCGAACGGTGGACGTGTCGCTCGCGTTGAGGGCGAATACCGCCGGCTCCCGAAGGCGATCGCCGTCGAGACGCACCACGTCGTTCAGCCCGACGGACGTGAGGCTCGCTTCGACGGCACGGAGGCGAACGGCCACCCCGTTCACGACGAGGGCGGCACGGAGCGCGTTTCCGGCGACGACCACGCTTCGATCCATTTCGTCGGTCACGATCGCGACGCCGCTCACGGGTGGACGGCCGATCTCGAGCGAGTCCCGCTGGAAGGAGACCCCAAATCGAACCGAAGTGAGCAGCCCCGGCGAAACGTAGGCGACCGGTGCGATCTCCGTCGTCGCGGTGGCCGGAAGGCCGAATCGCTCCAGATCGAGCTTCACGACGTGCGGACCCGGATCGAGGTCGGGAAGGTGGAACCGCCCTTCGGCGTCCGTGCCGACGGAGGTCCCGTCGTCGAGCATCACGACCGCTCCGGGAAGGCCCCTCTCGTCGCGGCCCTGAAGACCGTCTCGATTGGAATCCTCGAAAACGCGCCCCACCACCGTGCCGCGAGAGAGGAGCGCGTCTTCGTCCACGTGGACGGTCGCCTCCGCCCGGTTCGAGGCCCCGCAGGCGGAGCAACCGGCGAAGGCGGACGCCGCATCCACATAGGAGCCAGGCGTCGCGCTGGCGCCCGGCACGAGCACCCAGCTCAGGGCGATATATCCCGGCTCGCCGGGTCCGGCTTGGCCGTCCCCATTCAGGTCGGTGAACGCCGCCAGCGTGTCGAGGGCGAACCGCTGGACGCCCGATCCGGACGGATCGGCAATGACACGCCCGTCCCGCGTCGAGCTGCCGGGGAGGTATCCGAATCGTGGAGGCAGCTCGTTCTGAACTTCGAAATTGGCGAGATTGACCGACGTGCGATTTCGAATTTCCAAGGTGTAGCGCACCGGCTGGCCGGACTCGACCCGATCGCGGTTGGGCGTCAGCCGGAGGTCGACCGCGAAGCTCGTGTCGTCGTCCAGGTTCGTCACTCCCACGTCCGGCGCGTTCCGGGTGTTGTAGCTCGCGTCCGTGCTGGTCGCGGCCGCCGTCACGATCGTGTACGCCACGTTGCCGTCGACCCCGAAGTCGTCCACACCGGTGACGGTTGCCGTCTGCGCCGTGTTCCAGTTGCCGGGCGTGAAGGTCAGGGAGGCCGGAGCGACCGTCCCTTCGCTCAGATCGCTGGACGAAAGCCCGATCGTCACGTTCGCGGTCGGCTGCGTGTCGAGCACCACAGTGAACGTCGCGGTCCCGCCGGCTTCGGTCGTCGAGAGCCCAGAGGTCGGGGCCACCGTGATCCCCGGTGTGTCGTCATCCGTATTCGTCACCGCGGCGTCCGCCGCGTTGAGCCCGTTATAGCTGCCGTCGGTGCTGGTCGCCGCCGCCGTCACGATCGTGTAGGCCACGTTGCCGTCGACTATGGGATCGTCGACACCCGTCACCGTCACCGTCTGTGCCGTGTTCCAGTTCGCGGGCGTGAAGGTCAGGGAGGCCGGAGCAACCGTCCCCTCGGTCAGATCGCTCGAAGAGAGTCCGATCGTCACATTGGCCGTGGGCTGAGTGTCGAGAATCACGGTGAACGTCGCGGTACCGCCGGATTCTGTCGTCGCCAGGCCGGACGTCGGCGTCACCGTGATCCCCGGCGTGTCGTCGTCCGTGTTCGTCACCGCCACGTCCGCCGGGTTGAACCCGTTGTAGACCCCGTCCGTGCTGGTCGCGGCAGCCGTCACGATCGTGTATGCGACCGCGCCGTCGACCACGGGGTCGTCGACCCCGGTGACCGTCACCGTCTGCGCCGTGTTCCAGTTGCCCGGGGTGAACGTGAGGGACGCGGGTGCCACGGTCCCCTCGGTTGGATCGCTCGAGGAGAGCCCGACCGTGACATTCGCGGTCGGTTGGGTGTTGAGCACGATCGTGAACGTCGCCGTCCCGCCCGATTCGGTCGTCGTCAGGCCGGAGGTGGGCGTCACCGTGATCCCCGGCGTGTCGTCGTCCGTGTTCGTCACGCCGACGTCCGCGGCATTCATTCCGTTATAGATCCCGTCCGTGCTGGTCGCCGCCGCCGTCACGATCGTGTACGCGACCGGGCCATCGACCCCGAAATCGTCCACGCCAGTCACGGTTACCGTCTGGGCGGTGTTCCAGTTCCCCGGGGTGAACGTCACCGACGCGGGCGCCACGGTCCCCTCGGTCAAATCGCTCGAGGAGAGCCCCATCGTGACGTTTGCGGTCGGTTGACTCGTGAGCGCCACGGTGAAGGTCGCGGTCCCGCCCCCCTCAGTCGTCGTCAGGCCGGATGTCGGGTTCACCGTGATCCCAGCCGTGTCGTCGTCCGTGTTCGTCACGCCGACGTCCGCTGCGTTCCGCCCGCTGTAGTCCGGGTCCGTGCTGGTCGCCGCTGCCGTCATGATCGTGTACGCGACTGCGCCGTCGACCCCGAAGTCGTCGACGCCGGTCACGGTCACCGTCTGCGCCGTGTTCCAGTTGCCCGACGTGAATGTCACCGAGGCCGGGGCCACCGTCCCCTCGGTTAGGTCGTTCGACGTAAGCCCGATCGTCACGTTCGCGGTCGGCTGGCTCGTGAGCGCCACCGTGAAGGTCGCGGTCCCGCCCCCCTCCGTCGTCGTCAGACCCGATGTCGGGTTTACCGTGATCCCCGCCGTGTCGTCGTCCGTGTTCGTCACGCCGACATCCGCCGGATTCATTCCGTTATATATCCCGTCCGCGCTGGTCGCCGCGGCCGTCACGATCGTGTACGCGACCGGCCCGTCGACCCCGAAGTCGTCCACCCCCGTCACGGTCACCGTCTGCGCCGTGTTCCAATTCCCCGACGTGAACGTCACCGACGCAGGCGCGACCGTGCCCTCGGTCAAATCGCTCGAGGAGAGTCCGATCGTCACGTTCGCGGCCGGCTGGCTCGTGAGCACCACGGTGAAGGTTGCCGTCCCACCGCCCTCCGTGGTGGTCAGGCCGGAGGTCGGAATCACCGTGATCCCAGCCGTGTCGTCGTCCGAATTCGTCACGCTGACGTCGGCGGCGTTCCGCCCGCTGTAATCGGGGTCCGTGCTGGTCGCCGCAGCCGTCACGATCGTGTACGCGACAGGTCCATCGACCCCGAAGTCGTCCACGCCAGTCACGGTTACCGTCTGGGCGGTGTTCCAGTTCCCCGGGGTGAACGTCACCGACGCGGGCGCCACGGTCCCCTCGGTCAAATCGCTCGAGGAGAGCCCGATCGTCACATTCGCGGTCGGCTGGCTCGTGAGCGCCACCGTGAAAGTCGCGGTTCCGCCGCCCTCCGTGGTCGTCAGGCCCGACGTCGGAATCACGGTGATCCCGGCCGTGTCGTCGTCTGTGTTCGTCACGCCGACGTCCGCCGCGTTCCTCCCGCTGTAATTCCCGTCGGCGCTGGCCGCCGCAGCCGTCACGATCGTGTACGCGACAGGTCCATCGACCCCAAAGTCGTCGACCCCGGTCACCGTCACCGTCTGCGCCGTGTTCCAGTTCCCCGAAGTGAACGTCACCGAGGCCGGGGCCGCCGTCCCCTCGGTCAAGTCGCTCGACGAGAGCCCGATCGTCACATTCGCGGTCGGCTGGCTCGTCAGCACCACGGTGAAGGTCGCCGTCCCGCCCCCCTCCGTCGTCGTCAGGCCGGAGGTCGGAATCACGGTGATCCCTGCCGTGTCGTCGTCCGTATTCGTCACGCCGACGTCCGCCGCATTCCGCCCGCTGTAGTCCGGGTCGGTGCTGGTCGCCGCAGCGGTCACGATCGTGTACGCCACCGCCCCGTCGACCCCGAAATCGTCGACGCCCGTCACCGTCACCGTCTGCGCCGTGTTCCAGTTCCCCGACGTGAGCGTCACCGACGCCGGGGACACCGTCCCCTCGGTCAGGTCGTTCGAGGAGAGCCCGATCGTGACGTCCGCCGTCGGCTGACTCGTGAGCGCCACGGTGAAGGTGGCCGTTCCGCCCCCTTCGGTGGTCGTCAGGCCTGAAGTGGGGATCACCGTGATCCCAGCGGTATCGTTGTCCGTGTTCGTCACGCCCACGTCCGCGCCGTCCCTCCCGCTGTAGCCCGGGTCCGTACTGGTCGCCGGGGCCGTCACGATCGTGTACGCCACCGCACCATCCACCCCAAAGTCGTCCACTCCGGTCACCGTCACGGTCTGCGCCGTGTTCCAGTTTCCCGACGTGAACGTCACCGACGCAGGCGCGACCGTGCCCTCGGTCAAATCGCTCGAGGAGAGTCCGATCGTCACATTCGCCGTCGGTTGGCTCGTGAGCGCCATCGTGAAGGTGGCCGTCCCGCCCCCCTCCGTGGTCGTCAGGCCGGAGGTCGGAATCACCGTGATCCCCGCGATGTCGTTGTCCGTATTCGTCACGCTCACGTCCGCAGCGTCCCGCCCGCTGTAGCCCGGGTCGGTGCTGGTCGCCGGGGCCGTCACGATCGTGTACGGCACGTCGCCGTCCGCGACGAGGTCGTTCACCCCTGTGACGGTCACGGTCTGCGCCGTACTCCAGTTCCCCGCCGTGAACGTCAGCGAGGCCGGAGCCACCGTGCCCTCGGTCAGGTCGTTCGATGAGAGCCCGATCGTCACGTTCGCCGTCGGTTGGCTCGTCAGCGCCACGGTGAAGGTCGCCGTCCCGCCCGCCTCGGTCGTGGTCAGACCGGAAGTCGGGTTCACCGTGATCCCGGCGATGTCGTTGTCCGTATTGGTGACGCCCACATCCGCCGCGTTCCGGCCGCCGTAGTTCGGGTCCGTGCTGGCCGCGGCAGCAGTCACGATCGTGTACGGCACGTCGCCGTCCGCGACGAGGTCGTTCACGCCTGTGACGGTCACGGTCTGCGCCGTGTTCCAGTTTCCCGCCGTGAACGTCAGCGACGCGGGCGCCACGGTCCCCTCGGTCAGGTCGTTCGATGAAAGGCCCATCGTCACGTTCGCCGTCGGCTGGCTGTCGAGCACCACGGTGAACGTCGCGGTTCCGCCCGCCTCGGTCGTCGTCAGCCCCGAGGTCGGTGACACCGTGATCCCCGCGATGTCGTTGTCCGTATTCGTCACGCTCACGTCCGACCCGTTCTCCCCGTTGTAGCTGCCGTCGGTGCTGGCTGCCGGAGCGGTCACGATCGTGTACGGCACGTTGCCGTCGACGACGAAGTCGTTCACGCCCGTGACCGTCACCGTTTGGGCCGTGCTCCAGTCCGCCGGCGTGAATGTCACCGACGCGGGAGACACCGTCCCCTCGGTCAGGTCATTCGACGAGAGCCCGATCGTCACGTTGGCCGACGGCGGGCTATCAAGCACGACGGTGAACGTCGCGGTTCCGCCCGCCTCGGTCGTCGTGAGACCGGACGTCGGGTTCACCGAGACCCCCGGGGCAAGGATCACGAGCTGACCCAACGCCGGATAGGTCGTGGTGTCGTAGGCGAGCCACATATCGTTGCCCGAGGCGGGCCCGACTTCCAGCTTGAAGCCGACCGACTTGCCGGGGCCCAGCGTGTAATTCACGAATCCGAAATTGAACGTGTCCTGAATCCAGGTGCCGGTATCGCTCACGTCCCAATCGGGCCGGGTCACGGTCGCCGAGGCGATCTGGACGCAGCCGGTTCCGTTGTTGTTGCACTCGACGAGATAGCCGACCAGCGAGCCGCCGGCGCTGATGTTGAAGTTGTTCACGGCGGTCCAGATCGTGTTGGACACGAGGCCGTTGAGCGTGAACCCGCCCCCACCGGTTATCCAAAGCTGGTACTTCGTCGGATCGCTCTCGCCGACCCCGGCCCCTCCCTGCTGAATCCAAAGTCCTGGAAACGCATCTCGGGCGGGATCGTAGTTGGCGAGCGCCACGCGGGTGGGGGCTGTCGCCTTCAGCTGCGCGACGGGGACGTCGCTGCCGTCCCCGATGCCTTCGTTGTAGCGCACAATGGTGAGAGCGGTGGCGTCGGTCGCTGCCGCAGAGAGAGCCGCGAAGGCGAGAAGCCCCGCGATCGCGCAAAGCGAGAGACGCCGGGACTTCATCGCTTGCGGCTCGATTTCTCTCCAACGGGTTGGGGGCCCGACCGCTGCTCGCGGAGGAGCCGCTGGACGGCCTGGGTCAGCTCGCCGATCTGGACGGGCTTCGAGAGAACCAAGTCGATTCCCGCGGTCCTTATTTGCTCTGGATCCTGCTGAACACTCCAGCCGCTGAGGAGCATGACGCGGGTGGAAGGAGAAACCTTCTTCGCTTGCTTCGCGACGTCCCAGCCGGAGAGGCCGGGCATGCTCAAATCGGTAATCACCAGGTCGAAGCGCCCGCCGGCAATCTGTTCCAACGCATCACTTCCGCCGGCGGCCGTGTGGATCTCATGACCGAGCGGCTCCAGTACCTCAACGCAGATTTCCCGGTTGATCCCGTCGTCGTCGACGACCAGGATCCTCCCGTGCTGGGTGGGAGCACCGGAATCGATAGCCCGCAAGTCATTGCCGGCCGCTTCGGCCGGCTGGGCCGGCGGGAAGACGAGGCCGATCGACGTCCCTTTTCCCGCCCGGCTCTCGACTTCAATCTCCCCCCCCAGGCGTCGGACGATCCCGCGAACAACGCCCATTCCAAGCCCCTGTCCATGGGTCTTGGTCGTGAAGAAGTTCTCGAACAGCCGTTCCTGAACCTCCTTGGTCATCCCGCAGCCCGTATCGGAGATCGTCACCCGGGTGCCTTTTCCACTCTTCGAAGTCGCGATCCGGATCGATCCGCCGTTCGGCATGGCCTCGACCGCGTTGAAGATCAGATTGCTGATCGCTTGGGTCAGCTCGCGGACGTTTCCAGTAATGGCTGGGACCGACGGAAGGGTTGTCTCAATCTCGATGCGGACTCCTGACGCGCTCAGCTCGCCTTGCCACTTCGGGGTCGTCAACTCCACCGCTCCGCGGACGACATCGTTGAGGTCCACCCGCTCGGAGGGCCGGTCCTTTCGAATTCCCGCGAAGTCCTGGAGCCGCCGCACCGTATCGGCACCCTGAAGCGCGAGCTTCTCGACCATGCCGGCCTGCTTCAGGACGCGGTCGCGAGGAACGCCGTCCTGGTCGAGATCGCGTTGGATCAGTTGGCTGTTCATCAGGATGCCGTTGAGGAGGTTGTTGAAATCATGGGCCACACCGGCTGCCATCTCGCCGATCGCCTTGAGACGTCCGGTCACGACGAGCTCATCCTGAGTGCGCCGGAGGCTGTCGTACGCGCTTTGTAAATGCTCCGCCTGGCGGGCGCGCTCGAGCGCGACGGCCAATTGGCCGGCCAGGGCCGAGAGGTACGAGCTGTCGTCCTCGTCGAACGGCCGGCCCTCCCGTCGCCCGGTGACGTTGAGAACCCCCAGCACGTTCGTCGGCGTCCGAACGGGAACACTGACGGAAATCGGGATGGAGGCGAAGGGGCCGTGGGCGCCGGGATGCCCCCCGGCTTCCACCGCGGGATCCATCGGATCGCCGTTCGAGTAGAGCTGCTTCCCTTCCTTGGCCACGCGGCCTGCGACTCCCGACCCGAGGGGCACGCGGGTCTGGGTCACGATGTTCTTGTCGAGGCCGCGGGACGCTGCGATGGAGAGCTCCGTGCCTTGCTCATTCACGAGCATGAGCGATACGCGCTCCGCGTCGAGCTCCTTCGAGACCAGCTCGACGATGAAGTCGAGTAGCTCCTCGATGGACGTAATCGCGGCAAGGCCGGTGCCGGCGGAATTCAGGGAGCCGAGGCGTTTCACCGCCTCCTGCAGAAATTGGTTCTGCCGCGTTTGCTCTTCCTGAAGGCGCCGGTTCTCCAGACGCAGGCGGCGCTCCGATGCAGCGCGCTCCGCGACGGCCACAACGTGATCCAGCTCGAAGGGCTTGTCGATGTAGTCGTAGGCCCCCTTGCGGAGGGCATCGACGGCGGTCTTCGCGGAGGATTGGCTGGTCATCATGATGATGGCCGCGTCCGGATCGCGCTCCTTGATTCGATCGAGGAGGCTGAGCCCGTTCATCCCGGGAAGGACGATGTCCAGGAACGCGACGGAGACCGGACCCTGCTCGAGCTTCGCGAGCGCCTCTTCCGCGGAGGAGGCTGAAGCGGTTTCATAACCCTGCTGCTGGAACAGGGTCGTCAGGACGTATTGGACCGTCTTTTCGTCATCGACGACAAGCACGCGAGTGCGTTCCATGCAGGGTCCTCGGGCGAGGGGTGCGACCTAGCCTTATTCCTGATCCAATCGGTAGTTCGGGGCGCTATCTTTAGGCGGGGAGCGTTTCTTGGCGGGCAGCGGTCGCGGGAGGAACGCGGATCGCCGGCAGCGAACATGCGGGATCCCTTCGACTTACCAGAGCGCTCCCGCGGCCTGTTCGATGAAAGGGAGCGTTACGCGGAACTCGGAGCCGTGCCCCATGCTGGACTCGGCCGAGAGGTCTCCACCCATGGCCAGGATGAGCCTCCGCGCGACCACGAGGCTCAGGCCGTGGCCCGAGGAGTGGTGCTCGATGTCCGATACGTCAAGCCCATCGAAGAGCGTAGCGACGTGATTCGGGTCGAGCCCCGGCCCTCGGTCGATGAACGAGACGATGGGCCGCGTCGGGTCTGTCCCGATCCGAATTCGAATGGGACCCCCGCGCGGGCTGACGCGGATTGCATTGTCGAGGAGCGACTCGAAAATCGTGAAGAGATGGCCTGGATGGATGCAGCCGATGAGAAAAGGAGGGCCTTCGATCTCCACGTTGCAATCGCGAGCCGCGAGTCGGTCTTGGGCGGATGCGATCGCCTGATGGATCAGGGGAACACAATCGGTCGCGACGCATTCCATCGAGATCTGCCCGCTGCGGATCGAGGCGAGGAAAGTCGCGCTATCAATGAATCGAAGAAGGCGGGTGGCCCCCACCAAGATAATACCGGCGAGGTCCCGACGCTCCGAGTCGTCCATGGTGTCCTGATCGGAGAGCATCTCGGCAGGCGCGAAAATCTCGGACAGCGGGGTCCGGAGCTCGTGACCGAGCAGCGTCAGCAGCCTGCTCTGGAACTCGTCCACCTCTTCCACAGTCTTTAGTCGAAGGTAGACGTGCACCTTGGCGCGAAATTCATCGGGTGAGAACGGCTTCACGATGTAGTCGTCGGCGCCCGCATCGTATCCGCGTACGCGCTCTTCGATCTTCGCGTTCGCGGAGACGAGAATCACCTTGAGGTGCTTGAGCGTCGACTCCGCGCGCAGCGTCCGGCACACGTCGTACCCGCTGACGGCAGGCATCATGATGTCCAGGAGAACGACGGCCGGCTTCAGCCGCTTGGCGGTTTCAAGCGCCTCCCGTCCGTCGGACAATCCGGTGACGTCGCACTCCTCTCCGAGAAGCTCTTCGATGATGGCCAGGTTCATCGGTTCGTCATCGACGACCAGGATTTTGGGACGCTGCGGCACCGGAGAGCTCCTCGGGCTGGCGACCACGAACTAGCTAAATTCTCCTCGATTTGTCGGCCTCAACGGCTCGGAGGTTGAGGAAATTCGATGGAAGTCCCGACGGGCCATTCTGATGGGGGCAATCGTGCTACCAGAGACCGGGAGCACCGTCCATAATTCGGCTGGCTGCGGAATGCCGCACGAAAAGGGGAGATTCCTGGATGAAACGATCGAGCAAGCGAGTCTGCGGGTGGGCGGCCGGGGACAACCCCCTCATGCGCCGCTACCACGACAAGGAATGGGGCGTGCCGGTGCACGACGATCGGCGCCTATTCGAGTTTCTGACCTTGGAAGGCGCACAGGCGGGACTCTCGTGGAGGACAATCCTGGGAAAACGGGAGAATTACCGCGAGGCGTTCGCCGGCTTTGATCCGGTGCGGGTCGCGCGATTCGATTCGAGGCGCCGGACGTCCCTCATGAACAATCCGGGCATCGTGCGAAACCGCCTCAAAATCGAGTCGACCGTGTCGAACGCCCGCGCGTGTCTCGACGTGAGGAAGGAGTTCGGTAGCTTCAACGACTACTTGTGGCAATTCGTAGATGGGAAGCCGCTCCAGAATCGGCGGAGAAGCTTGCGCGAAGTTCCCGCGCGAACCCGCGTGTCGGATGCGCTCAGCATCGATCTCACGAAGCGCGGCTTCCGATTCGTCGGCTCCACCATCATGTACGCCTTCATGCAGGCGGTCGGGATGGTGAACGACCATGAGATCTCTTGCTATCGACAGCTGGAGCTTGCGCGCCGCCGCTAAGGGGGAAGCTCGCGCCCGACCTCACGGCGCGGATGATCATTTGAGCTCCGGAGCAGGCCTGAGCTCTCCGACGAAGGCCTTCGTCATGGATAGGATCTGGCCCGTGTGCATCGAGAAGTGTTCCACGAGGTGGTAGACGCACCACAACACGGTCAGCTTCTCGTCGCGCGTGGCCCGGAGTTCAAGAAGCGCCTCACCGGAGAGTCCCGCGAGGTGACGATCGACCTCGCTCATCGCCGCGCGGAGATCGGACATCAACTTCTCGGGTGAAACGGGGCCACGCCTGTCAAACTCAGCCTGACGAACGCGTCCGATCGGCTCGCCGCCGATCACTTCGACCGCCCAGTAACGGCTGCTCCCGGTCAGGTGGAGCAGCAGGTTGCCAATGCTGTTCGAGGGGTCGTTGCTCCGGGACCAGACCTGCTCCGGGGTGAGCTGAGCCAGGCAGCGCTCGATCTTCGGCATGTAGTCCTCGGTAAGGAACGCCCGGGAATCGCTGATGAATTGCCTCGACAGGTCAGGCATGCGCCCTCCAGTGGAGTTGCATTTCAAGACAGATATGAACAGTATCAGAGTTCGCCTGCGCGAGAGCAGGGTTGAACGTGCGAGCGCCGGCCTCCGAGGGAGGGTAGGACGTGTCTAAGCTGCGCCTCATGATCTCGATGGCGCTCGACGGCTTCGTTGCCGGTCCCAACCAGAGCGTGAACAACCCGCTCGGGATCGGCGGCATGCGTCTGCACGAATGGGTGTTTCCGTTGGCGGTCTGGCGCTCGACGCACGGCCTTGAAGGCGGAGAGGTCAACGAGAGCACGCGGGTCGTCGAGGAATCGCTCGAAAACATCGGAGCGACGGTGATGGGGCGCAATATGTTTGGCGGCCATCCGGGGCCGTGGGACGCCAAGAAGCCGTGGATGGGTTGGTGGGGAGCCAATCCGCCCTACCATCACCCGGTGTTCGTTCTCACCCATCACCCACGAGAGCCGCTCGCTCTCGAGGGCGGGACGACGTTCATGTTCGTCACCCAAGGGATCGAGGCGGCGCTCGAACAGGCGCGCCGAGCCGCGGGCGGCAAGGACGTGTCCCTCGCCGGCGGAGCGCGTGCCGCGCGGCAGTACCTAACCGCGGGCCTCGTTGACAGGATGGATATCCGCCTCGTGCCGATCCTCCTCGGCAGCGGCGAGCGGCTCTTCGAGGGCGTGGGCGCCGATCTACGCGTCTCGAGCTCGTCCGGACTGTCGCCACGCCAGTGGTGACGCACCTCAAGTTCGCAAGGCGTTGAAAGAGGCGAGGCTTCCGTGATCATCGGCCTGGCTTCGCCCGGGGTGGCCTCGACCCTTGACGAGGGCCTGGACAAGATCAAGCTCCTCATGTCCGAAGCTTCCGCCCAGGGCGCGGAGATCGTGTGCTTCCCGGAAGCGTATCTGCCGGGTCTCCGGGGACAGGACTCCGAGGTATTCCTCTACAACGCCGCGCATCACGACAAGGCCCTCCACGCCGTGGCGGAGTGGGCGCGAACGTATTCGGTGGCCACGATCCTCGGGATGGAACGGCTCACGGAGGCGGGCCGGCAGATCGCGGCCTTTGTCATCGACGCCCAGGGCGAACTTCAGGGGTTCCAAACCAAGAACCAGATCGACCCGACCGAGGACCGGTTCTACGTGCCGGGAGAAACCCGGCGCCTCTTCGAGATTCGAGGGATCAAGTTTGGCGTCGTCATTTGCCACGAGGGCTGGCGCTACCCCGAGACGGTGCGATGGGCGGCGAAGCGGGGCGCCAAGATCGTGTTTCATCCCCAGCACACGGGAAGCAATCGCGATGGCGTTCGTTTGACGGAGTGGGGCGCGTCCGGCGGCCCTTTCTACGAGAAGGCGATGATGCTTCGGAGCATGGAGAACACGATCTACTTCGCCAGCGTCAATTACGCCCTACGCTTCCAGGAATCCGCGACATCCCTCATCACGCCTTCAGGCCGCTGCCAGGCGTACCTCCCATATGGCCAGGAGGGCGTGCTGGTGCAGGCCATCGAGGTCGAGGAAGCGACCGGTTTGCTGGCCGGTCGGTACGCCCCTGAGCGTTATCAAGAATTTAGGCCGGGGTGAGTGTCGAGCGCGGGCCCCTCCGTTCGACTAGCGGATAGGAGAGGATCCAAGCCGGTCGCCACAACCGAAAGGACACGCCATGCTAGACACGCCGCGCATTACCAAGACGACCCCCCGCATCACCGCCAGCATCCACATGACAATTCCGAGAGCCGAGATGCCGAAGGTCTTCGGGCCGGGCGTCGGCGAGCTGATGGCCGCCATCGCGGCTCAGGGCATCGAGCCCGCCGGCCCGGTGTTCACGCACCATCTCAAGATGGCCCCGGACATCTTTGACTTCGAGCTGAGCGTCCCGGTCAGTCGCCCCGTGGTTGCCGCGGGCCGCGTGAAGCCGACGGTGTGGCCCGCGATGAGAGTGGCTCAGACGGTATATCAGGGACCTTACGAGGGCCTTCCGGCGGCTTGGCGCGAGTTCATGGGCTGGATTTCGGCCGAGGGACACACGCCGGGCCCGGATCTCTGGGAGTGTTACATCACACACCCTGACTCGAACCCAGACCCGGCAACCTGGCGCACCGAGCTCAATCGACCGCTGGCGGATTAGAATCGATGGCCGTCCGGATCGTTCGTCTGGGTACCGACCGATCTCCGCACGAAGGGCTGCGGATCGGCACGGTCAGGCGCCCGCCGCGGGGCGTCCCAAAATCCGAGTTTTCGTCCGGCAATTGGTACGACGTCTGGCTCCCGAACTTGGCCCCTTCCCGCAGACGGTCAAGCTGGGCCTAGGCGCCAAGTCTCAGCGCGAGTGGAACGCATTCGTGAAGCGCTATCGCGCCGAGATGGCGATCCCCGAAAGCAGCCGGGTGCTTGATTTGTTGGCTGCCCTATCGCATGAGTCGAACTTCTCCGTGGGCTGCTATTGCGAAGATGAGTCCCGCTGCCATAGGTCCGTTCTCCGCGAGCTCCTTCGCGACCGAGGGGCCAAGATCCTATGAAAGGAAAATGGCCGATATGGCCTGGAGTGCCATCTCATACACCGGCCCGATTGTGCCTACGCAACAACGAAGGCCCCGGACTCGAGTCCGGGGCCTCGGTGCTTTGGGCTATTGAGCCGTGTCAGGGGCGCGAATAGACCCGGAATTGCGCGATCCGGAAATCGGAATTGGTGTCGACGGTCCACATCAAGTCTTCGAGGCTCGCGTCGAACATCGAGCTTGGCGCCAGCGTGAACTTCGATTGCCCGTTGCCGCGCGTCAAATCGATGGTGCCCAGGAGACAGAGGGTCTCGCCGTTGAGGAAATCCGTCATCGTATTCGCGCAGACGTGCAGGGTTCCTCCGGGCTTCCCGAGAATTCGGACATATATGTCGTAGATTGCTGCCTGGTTCGTGGCCAGCACGGCCTGGTGATCCGAGGTGGCGTTGCAGTCCTCGATGCTCCAGCCCGTGGTCGAGTTCGTAACGCGCACCTGCGCGCCCCTGGCGTCGCGATTGACGAAGATGCGGTGACCGTCACCGCAGTTGCCGTCGTACGTCTTGCCCGCGGGATAGCCGATGACGTTGAAGTTAAATTCCAGCTTGGAGCCGGCTGGGATCGGCTTGGGATTTGCCGACGCTGGCGTCGCCACTGTCATGAGGAGAATCGAGCCGAGGAGCGACACAAGAGCAGCGGAAAAACGATTTCGAACCTGGGAGTGGCGCATGATTGTGCCCCTTTGGGAGTGGATCCCTCCGGCGGATGCCGAAGCGATGAGCCTGATTCGCATGGTCGGAGATGACCCTTGCCTGGAGATCGCCGCGCTCGACCCGCTCCATTCCCCCTGGAGCCGCGACGCGGGCCAATACAGCAGGTACCATGCCGTGTCCCGCATTGCGGGATGCGCCGAGGCAAACCCGGCCGGGCGCCCAGGAGTCTGGTGGTGGGGATGAATTGCCAGCGATTCGCAACGTGGGGCGTGCCCTGTCTGGTGCGTTTCCGCACGCGGAGGGGCAACGGGGTGCGCGCGGTTCTCCAGCTATAGCATCAGGTCACCGCCGTTGATATCGAAGGACGCCCCCGTGATGTATCCCGCCGCCTCGGAGGCCACGAAACAGATCAGGTCTGCAACCTCTTCGGCTGTCCCGAGCCTGGCGATCGGATAGCTCGCCGCGAGGGCGGCAAGCTGCTCCTGCGTTGCGTGCTCGCGTGTCAGCTCGGTGTCGATCATCCCCGGACAGATCGCGTTCACGGTGATCCCGAACGGTCCGAGCTCCTTGGCCGCGGCCCGGGTGAGTCCCTGGAGCCCGGCCTTCGACGCCGTGTAGTGCGCGCCACCCAGGGTGCTCACCGTCTTCCCGGCGAGGGAGGAGATGTTGACGATCCGCCCGTACTTGCGCTCCTTCATCGGCCGGACCACCGCCTTGGTGAGGAGAAAGGGCGCGGTGAGGTTCACTTCGATCGCGCGGCGCCACTCGTCCGCGGTGAGGGTTTCGAAGCGGGTGGAGTGCGCGTAGGCAGCGTTGTTGACGAGGATATCGAGCCGCCCGAACCGCTCCAGCACCTTTTCAATGATTGTGTCCGGCGCGTCGGAATCGGTCACGTCCCCGGGCACGGCGAAGGCCCGGTCCCCAAGCTCCCGGGCCAGCGCGTCGGCGCGCTCTTGATCGCGGACATTCACCGCGACCGATGCTCCGCGCGCAATGAGACGCTCCGTGGCCGCGCGCCCGAGTCCGCGAGCCGCGCCCGTGATCAGGGCGACACGTCCGTCGAAGTCATCTCGGGGGGAGCGCGCGGTCACGGCGCGCTCGCCTCGTCCTCGGCGGTCGGGCCGCGAGTGGCGCGATCGATCTGTCGGATCGCGCCCAGGTGGTATGCGAGGTGCGCGACGCTGCCCGCCATCCAGCCGGCCTCGACGTCACTCACGTCACGAGAGGTGCCGAGCGCCTCGGCCCACCGGGTCGCCTCGCGTCGGAGCTCGTGGCGCAGGATTCGCCATTCGCTCTCGGACACGACCGTCCGCCGCCAGCTGGCCGTCCAGTCCATCTCGGGCCAGGGGGGCGAAACGCCCTCCGCCCATCGATTGAGGAGCGAGAGCCCGTACCGGAGATGATCGACGTGCGCGGCGATCGACGCTCCGCCTCCGTGGATCGCGGAGGCCGCGGCCGCCGAGAGCCGATCGAGTGACTCGAGCAGGCCGCGATCGCCCTGGTTCAGCACGAACGTCCGCGCGTTCGGATCGGGAGAGCCCTGGACCAGCTCATCGAAGATTGCCCGTAGAGCCATGGCGACGGGGTCCGCGCTCATGGCCGCAGTGTAAGCTAACGAACCGTGGACGGGAATCGCCGGGTGGGAATTGGTCCGCCGGGCGTTCAATGATGCGTTGACCTCTCCAGCGGGCGGGGGCATCGTGCCGCACATGAGATGGAAGCGGCATCTGGCAAATCTTCCGCTCGTGGGCCCTCTACTGCTCTTCGCCTACCGGGCCCGGGCGAGCGCGGCCACGGGGCTCGGGCCGCTCCGGGAATACGCGCGCTGGCTCGTCGCCTCGCGCGAGCTCACCAATTACACCTACGATCTGACGGAGCGGAACAAGCGGCACCTCGCGTGGTTCGTCTCGGAGGTGGCCGGAATCGCCCCCGCCGCCGCGCTCGGATACATCCAAGAGCTGGAGAACGACGAGGACCTTCGCGCGCACATCCGTAGCGCGATCCAATCTAGCCCGGACGGTCGATTCAGCGACCGGGAGATCCGGTTCGGCCGTCGCCTAGGGTGGTACGCCATCGCCCGAGCGACCAAGCCGGGCGTGGTGGTAGAGACAGGCGTGGACAAGGGTCTGGGCTCCTGCGTCCTCGCCGCCGCGCTCCGGCGAAACGCCGAGGAGGGTCGGCCCGGCATCTACTACGGCACCGACATCGATCCCAAAGCCGGATTCCTGTTCGGGGGCGAGTATGCGAAAGTCGGGAAGCTGCTCTACGGAGACTCCGTGGAGTCATTGCTCCGCCTGGACGCGGGCATCGGCCTGTTCATCAACGACAGCGACCATTCGGTCGACTACGAGGCCCGGGAGTACGCCGTGATCGAGTCGAAGCTGGCCGGCTCGGCGATCGTGCTGGGCGACAATGCCCACGCCACGGACGAGCTGCTCCGATTCGCAGAGCGGAGTGGCCGCAGATTCCTCTACTTCCGCGAGCAGCCGGATCGGCACTGGTACCCGGGGGCCGGAATCGGGGCTGCGTACTTCGGCCACTGAGAACGATCGTCGATGCCAGAGCCAGACCAGGAGAGGAGGATGAAAATGGCCGCTGACCGGCGGACGGTGGACGAACGCGGCGACGGATCTCAACGCGAACAGGGTACTCAAACGCCGGCTGAGGGAGCGGACTCTTCTCTGAAGCTCGCGACGCCTCCCGATGACGGACCGACGGGGGGCCTTTTCGACCGGCACGGTCCCTTGCCCTGGTGATCGGAGGATATGGTTCAAGCGAAGAGGAAATTGGTGCGCCGCGAAGGAATCGAACCTTCAACCTACTGATTAAGAGTCAGTTGCTCTGCCAATTGAGCTAGCGGCGCACACATCCGGGTGGGAAATCGGTTGAAAGCTAGGTGGATTCGGGCTCCAAGTCAAGGTTTGACCGCTCGCGGCAGGCCCCACCAAGGCACAACCCGCCTCCGGCTGGGAACCGGCAGGCCCTCCAAGTGGTGTCAGTGGTACGCCAAGCGCCCGAATGCTAGCATCCGAGGATTGATCCGATCCGCCCCCATACTGCTCCCGGAGACCCATTGATTCAGCGCCCTCGGCGCCGCGCCCGACATCTCCTCCGCCTGGTCGCCGGCGTTGCCCTCGGTCTCGGAGTATGGACCTGCGCGGGAGCAGGCGAGAAGCCCCGGCCCAAGGTCCTCCTGATTGGGGTCGACGCAGGGGAGTGGGACGTGCTCGGTCCCCTGCTCGACCAGAAGAGGGTGCCCGCCTTCGCGAAACTCCGCGATACCGGGGCGTCCGGTAAGCTTCGCTCCCTCGAGCCACTCACCAAGAGCCCGGTCATCTGGGCCAGCATCGCCACCGGCAAGGTCCCCAAGAAGCACGGTGTCTCGGATTTCTTCGTCAAGCAGGGTGAGAGAGAACGCTCGGCGGCCCGGGCGCGCGGCGACAGCGCGGCGGCCGAATCAGATCCGATGGTGACCTCCAACCTCTGGCGAGCCCGGCCGATCTGGGACATTTTGGGCTCCCTTGGGAAAAAGGTCGGCGTCGTCGGATGGTGGACCACCTGGCCCGCTCAGCCGGTGAACGGCTCTCTGATCACCGACTACGTGCAATACGACCTCGCCGATTGGGGAGCCCGCGACACGCGGCGGACCTACCCCGCCTCGCTGGACTCCCTGGTGGCCGCGCTTCGGCGCACCCCCGAGAGCGTATCGTGGGCCGAGCTGTTTCAGTTCGTGCCCGCGATCGACACCACGAAGGTCACGGAGCGCCAGAAATCCCTCGTCCAACAGCTGCGGTGGATTTACGCGGCCGACATGACGTTCTATCGGGTCGCCATGCACCTCTATCGCGCGTCGCACCCCGAATTCTTCACGGTCTACTTCCGCGGTGTCGACGAGGTGTCGCACGTTTATTGGGACATCGACCTGCCGAACAACTCGCAGTTCGTCTCCTCGGACGCGGAGTACGATTGGCTGAAGCGGATCGTCCCGAATTACTACGTGTTCACCGACCGGCTGATCGGAGACTTCCTCCGCGAGGCGGGGCCGAAGACGAACGTGATCGTCTGCTCCGACCACGGATTCCAGGGAGGGGGCAAGGGCGTCGGCGCCCACAAGGTCGACGGGATCGTCCTCATGATGGGACCGGACGTGATGCGGGACGCGAACATCTCGGGCGCGACGGTACTCGACATCACACCCACCGTCCTCGCGCTCTACGGGCTCCCCACCGCACTCGACATGGATGGGCGCCCCATCGAGGACGCGCTGATGCCGGGCGTGATGAAGCGCCTGGGGCACGAGAAGCACCTCGCAACCTACGAGACCGCGCGCCCGAAGGGAGGAAGCGAAGAGCCTCTCCGCTCCCCCGTTGACGAGGAGTTGCGCGAGAGGCTCCGCTCACTCGGCTACATTCAATGACTTCCGCTTAGGCCGGGGCACAATCCCCGTTCTACAAGGCCAGGCTCCCTAGAACGGCAGATCGTCGTCCGAGCCGCCGCCGCCCGCGGGCGCCATCGACTCGTCGGGCGCACCGCCTCGTGAAGGCGAGTCGGCCGCGGGATCTCCGTTTCGATCCGCACCGGCACGACCCAGCATCTGCATCGATTCGCAGATGATCTCGGTCTTGTACCGAGTCTGCCCTTCCTTGTCCTGCCAGGAACGGGTCTCGAGCCGGCCCTCCACGTAGACCTGCTTTCCCTTGTTGAGGTACTTCTCGCAGACATCCGCGAGCTTCCCCCAGGCGACGATCGAGTGCCACTCGGTCTTCTCCTGGCGCTGGCCGTCCTGGCCGGTCCAGCCGCGGGAAGTCGCCATGCGGAAATTGGCCACGCGCTGCCCGCTCGGCGTGGTCCGGATCTCCGGGTCCGAGCCCAAGTTGCCCACCAAAATGACTTTGTTCACTCCTGCCACGATGCACCCCCGGTGCGTATAGGTTGATGTCGGGGAACCACTAGACGATAGGCGTCGGGTCGCGGCTCGTCAAGGCGAATGGCCCTGATTGACTGCCCGGCGCGTGGGAGGCTACAGTGTGTGGCTGGCGCCGGCGGCGGCACCGGGGCGTAGCGCAGCCCGGTAGCGCACCTGCCTTGGGCGCAGGGGGTCGGAGGTTCGAATCCTCTCGCCCCGATTTCGTGCCGGCGCCCCCCGACTACCTGGAGCGCCTGTAGCTCAGTTGGATAGAGCAGCGGATTTCTAATCCGCCGGTCGGGGGTTCGACTCCCTCCAGGCGCGAAGCCCGTTCCGACACACGGTGGATGTAGCTCAATGGTAGAGCACTGGACTGTGGCTCCAGGTGTTGCGGGTTCGATCCCCGTCATCCACCCCATTCTTGGCATCCGCACCCGACGGGAGGAACGACCATGAGACAGTCCGGGTTAGCCATTTTCGCCGTTCTCGTTGCCAGCCTTGCCCTCTTGAACGCCCCTCCCGCGCTGGCGAAGGGCCACGAGCCCCTCGGCGATGCCGGACCCCTGTTCGGGGTCAACTTCGCGGACAAGGACCTTGGGGGCCCCGGTGGGAGCAGCGATCAGTCGTTGCTCATCGGTCTTCGGGTCGCACGGAGGATCGCTCCGCGCTGGAACTGGTTCGCTGACGGCACCTACGCGCAGAGCGGTACCACGCTACTGGAGGACGTGAAGGTCATCGAAGGACGGATCGGCTTCGAGAGGCTCTACCCGCTGGGCCAGGGCGCCACGAATTTCTTCCTCGCCGGCGCCTTGGGCGGCGCGGACGTGAATAATCCCTCGGGGATGGAGGACTTCGGCAGGCCACTCGCCTCGATCGGGGCGGGCTTCGCGCAGGCCGGACACGGGTGGCGCACTGAGGCCCGCGTGGGAGACCTGGCGGGCAATCGCGGGCTCAACGGCGCGGATATCGCCAACGTGCAATTGATCGTCGCGTACACGTTTGGGCTTTATGCGCTCGAGGACGAGGACTCGGACGGGGACGGAGTCATCAATTCAAAGGACAAGTGCCCGAACACGCCCAAGGGCGCGTTCGTGGACGCGCGCGGCTGCCCGCTCGATTCCGACGGGGACGGCGTTTGGGACGGCATCGACGAGTGCCCGAATACGCCGCGTGGGGTCGCGGTGGACTCGAAAGGCTGCCCGATCAAGAAGGTGCTCTTCGAGCCGAACAAGAAAAAGCTCATCTTGGAAGGCGTGAACTTCGAGTTCGACAGCGCGAAGCTGACTTCCGATTCGTACGCCGTGCTGGATCGCGTCGTGCTTGCGCTCCAAGACTGGCCGGACATCCGGGTCGAGGTCGGCGGACACACCGACTCGATTGCATCGGACGAGTACAACCGCGATCTTTCCGACCGCCGGGCCAAGGCGGTGCGCGACTACCTGGTCTCGAGGGGAATCGAGCGGTCGAGGCTCGAGGCGAAGGGGTACGGTGAGAGCGAGCCGATTACGACCAACGATACCGACGCGGGCCGTGCGAAGAACCGCCGCGTCGAGCTGAAGAAGCTGGGAGATTAGTCGAGGACGGGGCGACGATCGGGCACGGGGGAGCCACGCTTCAGTCCCCGTGCCTGATCGCTCGGACCAGAAGCGCTGCGGCGCGGCCGCGATGGCTGATGGCGTCCTTTCGGGCCGCGGGCAGCTCCCCAAACGTTAGCGTCTCCCCTTCCGGTAGGAAGAGAGGGTCGTAGCCGAACCCCTCGCCGCCGCGCGGCGCTTCGAGAATTCGCCCCTCGCAGACCGCCTCCACCTCCAGGACGTCGTCCGTACCGCGCACCAAGACCAGCGCGCAGTGGTAACGCGCGGTGCGGCCATCCGGAGGAACGCCCTCGAGGGACCTGAGGAGGAGCGCGTTGTTCTCGGCGTCCGTCGCGCCCTCCCCCGCGAATCGGGCAGAGTAGAGTCCCGGCGCCCGGTGGAGCGCATCGACTTCGAGCCCCGAATCGTCACCGAGCGCGGGAAGCCCCACCGCCTCGTTCACCGCGCGAGCCTTCGCGAGCGCATTTTCCCGATAGGCGGAGCCTGCTTCCGGTGGGAGCGTGAGCTTGGGGTGGTCGCGGAGAGTTTGGAACCGCTCCACGGCGGCTTCCAGGAGGCGCGTGAGCTCGCGCGCCTTCCCCTCGTTTCGCGTGGCGAGGACGACTAGCTCCACGCTTTGGGAAGCGCGCGCAGCCCGAGCGTTCGCTTCTGTTGCGTGATGAGCTTCCGGATCCCCGTCTTGCCCAACTCCATCATCGTCGCGAGCTCCGCTTCGGAGAAGGGCTTCCCTTCGGCGGTGCCCTGGATCTCCACGAGGCGGCCCGATCCGGTCAGAACCAAGTTCATGTCGACCTCGGCCCTCGAGTCCTCCTCGTAGCAGAGGTCGAGCATCGGCTCCCCGCCCACGATGCCGACCGACACCGCCGCGATGAAATCGCGAAGCGGCGGGCCGGGCAGCTCGACGCGGCGCGTGAGCCATCGGATCGCGTCGACCAGCGCCACGAAGGCGCCGGTGATCGAAGCGGTTCTGGTTCCGCCGTCCGCCTCGAGCACGTCGCAGTCGACGAGGATCTGGCGCTCGCCCAAGGCTTCAAGATTCGTCACCGCGCGAAGCGAGCGGCCGATCAGGCGCTGGATCTCATGCGTGCGCCCGCCGACGTGGCCGCGCGTCACCTCGCGCTGGATCCGCTCGTGCGAAGAGCGCGGGAGCATGCTGTACTCGGCGGTCACCCAGCCCCGGCCGGTGTTCCGCAAGAAGGGCGGCACGCGATCCTCCACGGTCGCCGCGCAGATCACGCGTGTCCCGCCCATCTCGATGAGGGCCGAGCCTTCCGCGTTCTTGAGATAGCCGCGGCGAATGGTGATGGGGCGGAGGTCGCCGGGACGGCGCTGGTCGATGCGCCGGCCGTTGCCCTTCCCCCGCGATTTCGTCCCCGGGCGAGTCACCTCAGCGCCCTCCCTTGTGGGGCGGACGCTCGAACCAGGGAAGGTCGTCCTGCGCCACGAGGCGCACGCGTCCCATGGAGTGGCCCAGGAAGCGGCGGCCGATCCGCTCGAACTGCCGCGGAATATCGGAGACGTAGCACCGGAGCGTGCCGCGTCCGTCGCGACGCTCGCGCTTCAACGTCTTGGCCAGGCGCCGCGCGGTCGCTTCGCCCGAGTCGATCAGCCGCACCCGAGGGCCCATCACCGCGCCGAGCGCTCGACGAAACGGAGGATAGTGCGTGCAGCCGAGAATCAGGGTATCGACCTTCTTTCGCTTGAGCGGGGCGAGGTAGTCGCGCAGGACCTCTCGGGCCGCCTGGGAATCTTCCATTCCCTCCTCGGCGAGCGGGACCAGGAGCGGGCAGGGGACGGCGTCGACCCGAGCGCGCTTCCCCGCCCGGCGCGCCGCGGCCGACACCGCGCGCTCGTAGGCCGCGCTCGCCACCGTGGCGCGGGTCCCGATCACGCCGATCCGCCCGGATCGGGTGGCCTCGACGGCCGCGTCGGCGCCCGGCTCGATCACGCCGTCGATCGGAAGCCCCTGAAACTCACGCCCGAGCGTACGAAGGGCGACCGCGGAAACCGTATTGCACGCCACGACGACCCGTCCGACTTGAAACTGGGTCAGGAAGCGGACGGCCTCGCCGGCGAAGCGCCGAACGGTGGCGTCCGATTTCGTGCCGTAGGGAACACGGGCCGTGTCCCCGAAATAGACGATCGGGACGCCCGGGAGAAGCCGGCGCAGGTGCCGCACGACGGTGAGTCCGCCGATTCCCGAATCGAAGACGCCGAGAACGCGGCGGGCGCTCATCGCCACTCCGCCACGGTGAGGGGCGTCATGGTATCGAAATGCCCTCCGATCGTCTCGACCGGGTTTCCCTCGACGAGGAGCACGACCTCGGTGACGTCCGGCAAATTGTCGGCCGCCGTGAGCACGATCGAGGCGAGAAGCTGGCGCTCGCGCCCACTCCCGCCTTGGAATTCCTTCACCAGGGCCTGGTTCCAATCGAGGTAGAGCGATCCGCGCGACGTGTAGTAGGCGTTCAGGAGCTCCACCCCGTCGGGAAAGGGCGACTCGTAGCTTCCGGTCGATCCGGAGAGAAGCTCCCGGTAGATCGCGCGCACGCGGTCCGCCTCCCGGTCCTTCACCACGACGTCGCGGTACTCCGCCGCCACGTCGTCCGAGCCAGGCACCCCGAAGTAGAGGTAGACGCCGCGGATTCCTTCGAGCTCGGAGGCAAGGGGCGTGAGCCGCTCGGGCGCGAGCTTCGATCCCCGCCCCGGGCCGATCGTGAACCAGAGCGCGACCGCGACGAGGACAACGGCCCCCGCGATCGCGAACACCCGCTGCCGGGGGGTGAGCTTCATCCTCTCGCCGCCTTCACGAATTTCTCGATCGCCTCGGCCACGGTCCGCGCGTAGTCGTAGATCGTGTAGCTTCGGCTCGCCGCGTCGGGGCCGGTGCGCGCCGCCGGCGCCGACTCCAGCATGATCGCGGGACAAACGACCGGCTCGAGAATCCGGATCGGACCCTGGCGCGTCAGGACGGGAGTCCCTGGGAACGAATGGTGGAGCGAGTCGGCGATCGCCTGGGCGAGCGCCATGCTGCTTCCCACGGCGGACGTCTGCGCCCCGACCCACGGTCGAAGCGTGACGCCGTCGATGTCCTCCGGAATGGCGTCGGACTGCCCCTCGCCCCCGGCCCCTCCGGGGGAGAGCGTGTAGACGCGGAATCCGCCGCCCTTGATCGAGCCCTCGGAATCGAGATGGATGCTGATGAAGAGATCCGCTCCCGCTTCGTTGGCGATCTCGGCGCGGCGCGCGGCCGACACCTCGGCGTCGCTCTCGCGGGTCATGATCACGCGGGCGGAGAGCCTTTGACTGAGGGCGGAGCGGAGGGCGCGCGCAAGGTCCAGGGCCGCATCCTTCTCGGACATGCCGCCGCGAAGGGTCGCGCCTAAATCCGTTCCTCCGTGCCCCGGATCGATGATGATGGTGCGCACCTCGCGATCGGGCCCGCCGATCGGCACCGGCTCGAGCTTGTTGAAGAGCCCAGCGTCGACCAGATCCTTATCGTCGGTGACGGACACCTTGAGCCGGCCCGATCCGACGGATACGGCGTAGCCCTTCGCGTCCTGACCGAGGCGGAGACGAAGCTCCACGCCGCCCGCCACCTCGCGGATCGATCCGCCGGTGACGATGCCTCCCTCGAAGCTGCGGACCGTGTCGAGCGTCCCTCCCTCGAAGAGGATCCTGATCTCGGATGGGGTCGCGTAGAGGACGCGCGGGGGGAGGCCGCGGAGGAGCGTGGCGGAGATTTCCGTCACGCGGCCGCGGGGAAAGAGCTGGGCCTGGCGCACGACGTGAACCGGCGACCGGAAGCGGATCGTGCGGGTCGCGTCGTCCCACGTCGCGTCGGCGAAGAGGCCCCATTCGAAGATCCGGCGCACGATCGATTCGGGCGCGTAGACCACGCCTTGAATCAGCCTGGCCGGCTCGATCAGGTTTCGGCCCGTCTCGTCGACGAGGACGATCGGCGCGTCAACGGTGAAACGAAGCGTGTGCTCCCCGAGGCGAAGCGTCAGCTTCTGAATCTCGGGACGCCAGTACTTGGTCGCGGCGAAGATCCGCGCGAGGTCGTTGGTCGAGACATAGCTCGTGCCGTCGATCACGATGGGAAAGATCTTCTCGGCCGGTCGCTCCTCGGCGTGGTCGATGGAGATCGGCGAGGCCGTCCGCGCGGCCACCGGTGGGGTGACGAGGGCCAGGGCGCCCAGCCCGAGGACAAGGGTAAGGGAGGCGACGGCACTGGTCGCGCGGCCTGGAATCGGCCTCACTCCGGCTTCTCTCCCCGCATCACGCCTCGGATCTCCCGCCGCGCCCTCCTCTCGTCGAGCTTCGTGCGCTTGTCGTAGTTCTTTCTGCCCTTCGCGAGGGCCAACTCCACCTTCACTCTGCCGTCACGAAAGTAAAGGGAGAGCGGGATGAGCGTGAGTCCTTTCTCCTCAAGCTGCGCGCGGAGGCGCTTGATCTCCATGCGGTGCATGAGCAGCCGGCGCGCGCGCGTCGGCTCGTGATTCTCGTAGCTCGCCGGATCGTAGGGGCTGATGTGGGCGTTGCGGAGGTAGAGCTGGTCGGTCTCGACGGTGGCGTACGCGTCGACCAGGTGCGCCTTGGCGTCGCGGAGTGACTTGACCTCGCTGCCCCGCAGCTCAATCCCCGCCTCAAAGGTCTCGATCACCGTGTAATCGTGCCGCGCCTTCCGGTTCGTGCAAATGATCTGGCGCCCGTCGTCGCCCTTCTTGGCCTTCGGCGCCGAGCCCCGCAGCATCGCATCCTCCCTGAGATTGACTCGCCCTCGCGAGCCGCCTATATTAGCGTGTTCCGGCGCGAATTCGAAGCATTCGGTGCGGAAGTGGCGGAACTGGTAGACGCGCTGGGTTCAGGGTCCAGTGTCGCGAGACGTAGGGGTTCGACTCCCCTCTTCCGCACCACATCGACGCAGCGGCACCCGCGCGTCGCGCGAAAATCGCGCCCGCCGCGTAACGAATCTGCAAACCGGATCGGCGGTCTGCATCGATTCCTCTGGCCGGCCGCGACCAATCCCCTCCCGCTTCTCCGCATCCCGATGCTCTTTTCAAGCCATATAGCGTCCTGCGACGCGCTCAACCGCTTGATCCCAACCGGATCGGCGCGCGGCGCCGCGCGATGGGCAATCTGCATGGAATCCCGGCACGGCGGCTGCATTGGCCGGAATCGGTCGGGAGTGTTTCCTCCTCCATTCTGGTGAGACACCCCATGCGGACTCTAGGAGGACTCATGAAGGCACCACTCAAGCTTCTGGCACTGAGCCTGCTCATCTTATTCGTGCCGTTCGCGACGGCTCAGGCCCAGGCACCTTCGCTGTCCACCATTCCGAACATCAGCGTGAATGCTGGCGCGACGGTGATCGCGAACGTGGTCGCGGTCGACCCCCTTGGCCGCAATATCACCCTTACCTCCTCACTCCCGTCCTTCGTGACGCTGAACACACCGACCTCCGGAGTCGGGGTCATTGTCACCACCTTGACGCTGGCTCCCGGCGCCATCAACGTCGGCAATTACACCGCCGCGGTGACCGCGTCAGCGGGAGGGGTGACGGACATCGAGATCTTCGGGATCACCGTCAACACATCGGGCACGAACCAAGTGCCTGTCGTGAGCGCTCCTCCTCTGCGGGAAGTGACAGAGGGTTCGAATCTCAATTTCACCATTGGCGTGAGCGATGCCGACGGAGACCCCGTCGAAGCCTTGTACACCTCCATACTCCCCGTCGGAGCCACATTCACCCCGAATGGCTCGAACACGTCGGGGACGTTCAACTGGACGCCGGGCTTGGGAGATCACGGCGAGTACGACATCCGGTTCACGGCGATGTCCATGACCGGCACCCTGGGCGCCGCGGTGACGCACATTCGCGTCGCGGCGGCACCAACGCTCACGATTACTCCGATCGATGATGTCACCTTGGCGGACGGCTCCAATCTCTCGGTGCCGGTAAACGCGTCCGGCCCGGCGGGCGTCCTCATAACGCTCCTAGGGTCGCTCCCGTCGTTCGCGACCCTGGAGGCGCCAGGCTCAGGCTTGGGATCCGTGAGCACCTCGATCTCACTGGCTCCTCCGGTGGGAAGCGCGGGCACCTACCATGCTTCGATCACGGCCAGCTCCAGCGGAGTTCCGCCGGTCATCGAGAACTTTGACATCATCGTCACGGGCACGGTCGGAGGCGAGAACCACCCGCCGGTCCTGACGGCTCCTGCGAGCGAGACGGTCGCGATTGGTTCCACCCTGACCTTCAGTGTGAGCGCGACCGATGCCGACGGAGATCATGTCGATCTCTTCCTCAGCGGCCAGCCGCCCGGATCGAGCTTCGTGGATCACGCGAATAACACTGGGACCTTCACCTGGAGCCCGATTTCCGGCCAGGGTGGTACGCACACGGCGTCGTTCAGCGGGACCGACGGACACGCCGGTGGCTCGGGTTCCGCGAGCACGGTGATCACGGTAACGGGAGATGCTCCGCAGAACCACGCGCCTGTATTGAGCGCTCCGTTGACTCAGCAGGTGGCCGAGGGCGTCAACCTCGCGTTCACGGTGACCGCCACCGATCAGGACGGCGATCATGTGACCCTCACGGCGAATTCGGTCCCCACCGGGGCCACGTTCGGCGATCAAGGGAACAACACCGGAACCTTCTCATGGACGCCGGGGTCGACGCAGTCGGGCCTCTATAACGTGGCGTTCAACGGCAGCGACGGGAACGGCGGCACCGGTACGGCGAGCACCGCCATCACGGTGACGGGCCCTCCTCCCGAGAACCACGCGCCGGCGCTGAGCGCGCCGTCCACGGAGCAGGTGGACGAGGGCGTCATTCTTTCGTTCACGGTGACCGCCACCGATCAGGACGGCGATCATGTCACCCTCACGTCGAATTCGGTGCCCAATGGAGCCGCGTTCTCCGATATGGGGAACAACACCGGGATCTTCTCGTGGACACCCGGCTCGACGCAGTCAGGTCTCTATGACGTTGCCTTCAATGGCGGCGACGGGCACGGCGGCACCGGTACGGCGAGCACCGCGATCACGGTGAACGACGTCGCCGCCGAGAACCACGCGCCGGTGCTGAGCGCGCCGTCCACGGAGCAGGTGGACGAGGGTGCCAGCCTCTCATTCGCGGTCACGGCTACCGATCAGGATGGCGATCACGTCACCCTCACGGCGAGCTCGGTCCCCAGCGGGGCCGCGTTCTCGGATCAGGGTGACAATACCGGCGTCTTCTCGTGGACGCCGGGATCGACGCAGTCCGGCGTCTATAACGTGGCGTTCGCGGGCAGCGACGGCCGCGGCGGCACGGGCACCGCGAATACGGCCATCACCGTCAACGATGTCGGCGGTGGAGACGTACCTGGAAAAGCGTGCCTCATCGCGAGCTTCAAGTCCAAGGACGACGCGACCTGCTTCCGGATCCGGCCGGTCAACAAGTCCTTCGACCTTCGTGACGTCGTGCTGTCCAGCATTACGTTCGTGTGGCACGGCGCGTCGGTGGCGGCGCAGGCGGCCCGGATCGAGCTCCATTGCCATGGTAACGGCGGCCATGACGACGGCGGCAACGACGCCGCGGCGATTCACTTGAACGGCGATCATCCTCACGGCGACGGCGAGGGTGAGAACGACGACGACGACGATGCGGACCACGATTGCGGCGGCGTGGTCTGTGGCGAGCACGGTGGGAACAACGACCACCATGGCGATGGCAACGGCGGCAACTGCGATACGCTCGGCATCCGCGCGTGCTTCTCGACGCGGGCCCTCCTCGAAGTGCTGGCGGGAGCGAAGATGCCGTGCGACCTGGTCCACGCCGAGATCCACGCCACGCTGACGAGCGGCGGCACGGTCGTGGCCACGTTCGGCAAGGACAGGGACTCCGACGACGGCGAGGTCTGCGACAAGGGCAAGGACAAGGGCAAGGACGAGGACAAGGGCGGCAACAAGGACGGCGATAAGGACAAGAACAAGGGTGGGGACCACCAGACCGGTGCGCAGGCCAAGGCCGGCATGAACCCGATGGTCCGGCCGAACCCGCTCAACCCGATGACGGAGCTCTTGTTCACAACCTCGCGCGCGGGCACGGTGCGCGTGACGATCTATGACAGTCGGGGCCGGCTCGTGAAGTCCCTGCTGGAAGAGTTCCGCAGCGCCGGCCTGCAGAGGATGGCGTGGGACGGCTCGAACTCGCGGAGCCAGAAGGTCGCCTCGGGCGTGTACTTCTTCCGGATTGAGGCGGCCGAAGGACAGATGATCAAGCGGGTCGCGGTCGTTAAGTAGGCCGACCCCTACGGGGGTCAAGAGCGGGCGGGGCGCCACACAGCGTCCCGCCCGTTTCGCTTTGTCGCTTTTGCTCGGGGGGTGCGTGCCGCCTGGGACTGGGTCCGAGCGTTGGAGCTTGAATCTGCAACGTTACGACCCCTCCCACGTCGCGGCATGCACCGGATAATCCGACCCGGCGCGGCCGGATTCTTCAAGGTCCCCGGATTCTCTGGTCGAATTTGAGCCGTCGTTGCAGGCTGCGGCTCCGCGAACGCTGCGCCGCATAGGGATCGGGGACCTGGTGTGCGCGCGGCGCAATCTGCATGGAATCGCGGCACGCCCCCTGCTTCGTACTGAAGTGGTCCGTACTGCGTCCATCCCCGGACGCATCATCGCTGCGGTTGGACCGGTCGGGTCCGATCGTGGGAAGAGAGCGGGCAAACCGTACTCAGGGAGGTTCGTCGTGCGCCAAGGACTTCGCGTGGCTCAGGCGGGAGCGTGGCTCGCTCTGGCCCTGGCCGTCCAACTTAGCGCGGCCCCCGCGATCGCGGGACCGTTCTCACGACTACAAGTGTTGCTTCCCGGAGAGACAGCCGCTCCCGGAACGCCTTCGGGCAAGACCGGAACCCCGACAGCCCAAACCGCGGGCATTCCTTTCTACGCCACGGTCCGCGCGTGCGACTCTACCTGGACGCTCGTGTCCACGGTGACACACACGATTCGGATCCTGTCTTCGGACGCCAGCGCTTCACTCCCGGCCGCGGCTCAGCTCGTCGGCGGAACGGGCGACTACCTTGTGATCCTGAACGCCGGCGGCAACTTCACGATCTTCGCGCATGACCAGTCGGACGTCACGATTCCCGATGGGTCCAGCTCCTTGGTCCGATCGATCGTCCTTCAGAGCCTCGAGATTTCGAACATTCCCAAGAACCAGACGGCCGGTGTCCCGATCTCGGTCTCGATCACGGCCAAGGATCCGAATGGCGACGTCGTGAGCGGGTTCTCTGGAAACGTGCAGCTAAGCCAGCTCACCAGCTTCGGCGCGGGCCGAATCACGCCCCCCACCGTGAGTCTTGCCTCGGGCCAGTGGAGCGGCAACGTCACCGTCTACCGCGCCGATGAGACTTCCCCGACCACCGGAAACGTATTCGTCGCGGCCGCAGTTCAGGGACATCCGTCTCAGAGCGGTTCCAGCAACGGCTTCGTCGTCAGCCCCGGCCCGTTCCGTCGGGTGCAGATCGTGGCGCCGGGAGAATCGCCCCTCCCCGGTAGCCTGAACGGTATCACCGGCGTGCCCGCGAGTCAGGCGGCCGGCCAGGGATTCACGGTCAACGTCTACGGGACCGACAACTATTGGAATCAAGTTTCGAGCGGTGACGCCGTTCAGGTCGCGTCGTCGACCGATCCGGCCGACACGCCGGCGACGGGCAGCCTTACGGCGGGTTTCCGTCAGTTCACCTACACACTAATGACGGTGGGCACGCAGACACTGACGGTGACCGATCAGAGCAACGGAAGCATCGCGTCGATGACGAGCGCCGGGATCCAGGTGATCCCGAACGCGACGGACCACTTCTCGTTCGCCGCGATAGCGTCTCCTCAGGTCGCGGGCGTGCCGGTCACGGTCACCGTCCGCGCGACCGACTCGAGCGGGAATACCGTCTTTGACTACAACGGCGATGCGGTCCTGGCCTCCAACGCGGGCTCCGGCACCAGCACGCCGAGCCTGATCACGTTCGTGGGCGGCGTGTGGTCCGGTCCGGTCACGTTTTTCGGAGCCGGCTCCTCCGTGCGGCTCTCGTGCACCGATTTCTCGTCACCGGCCAGGACGGGAACGAGCGGGAACGTCGTGGTGAATCCCGCCACATTCACGAAACTCCAGGTCATCCTTCCCGGGGAAACCGCGAGACCCGGTACCGCCGACGGGAAGGATGGGACGCCGGGGAATCAGACGGCGGGGACCTCGTTCCCGATCACCATTCGCGCCGTTGACGCGTACTGGAACGTTGTGAGCGGCATCGGCGACCACGTCCAGGTCACCTCGACGGACCCGTTCGCGGGCCTCCCGGCCGACACGACGCTTGTCAGCGGGCAGCTTGTCTTCCAGGGCCGCCTCTATAAGAGCGGGACGCAGACGATCACCGTGCACGACCTCACCAATACCGGAATCACCGACAATACGTCCGGAGACGTCACGATCGTGGGAGGCGCCTTCACGAGGGTGCTGGTCTTGGCGCCGGGTGAGTCACCCGCGCCCGGCACCGTGAGCGGCCGCACGGGCGCCGCGCTCGACCAGTCGATCGACTACGCTTTCACGCTCACCGCGCTCGCCACGGATCAGTGGTGGAACCCGGTGGCGGGACCCACGGACGTGGTGCACATCGCCTGCGGCGACCCGCTGGCGCAGGTCCCTCCGGATCAGGCGATGGCGAACGGTCGCGCCGACATGAGCCTGAAACTGGCGACCGGCGGTTTCCAGAACATAACCGTCTCCGACGCTACGAACCCGTCGAAGACCGGGAGCACGACGCAGGTGCGAGCCATTTCGAGCGGCTTCCACCTCGAGGCCTCGGTCACCCCGTCCACCACCCGTGCCGGCGACTTCTTCACGCTGACCGTGAAGGTGAAGAACAACGGCGGAGCTGTGATCACGGAGATCAATTCCTTCGTCACGATCGAGGTACGGAACGCATCCGGCGCGGCGGGGCGCGGAACACTCCTCACGCCCCAGTTCCAGCTGATCCAGGGCCAGCGCTCGGTATCCGAGACCTACACGTTCAGCGAGCCGATCATCCTGGTCGCGCGCGACGACGCGGGCAACGCGCCCGCGACGAGCAACATCATCACGATCACGTCCGGTCCGCCGGCGGGGATCCACCTCGCGTCGAGCCCGGCCTGGGTCGGCGGCAACAAGCACGGCACGCTGACCGCTAAGGTCGTGGATGCCTATGAAAACGGCGTCCCGGACCGTCCGGTGAGCTTTGCCCTTCTCTCGGGCACCGGCACCCTGACGGCGCAGGACGACTCCACGGACGCGAGCGGCAACGCGCGGGCCGATTTCCTGAGCCCGCGGATTCAGGAGACGGACCGCATCCGCGCATCGTCCGGAGGGTTCACGCAGGATCTTGACGTCAAGGTGGCGTACGTGGATCCCACCGCCGCCGGCGGCTACGTCACGAACTATCCGAACCCGTTCCACGCCGGGACCGAGGCCACCACGATCGCGTACAAGTTGGACGACTTGGCGACCGTGACCCTCCGCGTCTACACCAACAGCGGCTCCCTGGTGCGCCGCGTGGTCTTCGATCGGGGAGCGCCTGGAGGGAATCCCGGACTCAACAACTGGGCCTGGGACGGAAGAAACGGCAAGGGCGAAGTCGTCGCGAGCGGCGGCTACCTCGTGCTGATCGAGGCTCAGGGCCAGGGCGGGACGGTAAACGTGATCCGTCGCAAGGTCGCGGTCGTCCGCTGAGGCGCTCCGCCGAGAGTCGGTAGAGGGCCGCCGCTCCGAGGGGCCAAGGTCGCCGACGCAGGCGGCCTTGGCCCATTTCCTATCAGGGGCGCTCGCGCGTCCAGGCCTCGGAGACGGCCTTCCCTTTCGCCGGGTCGTCGACGACCAAAATGAGCTGGTGGTCGTGATCGCTATACTGGACTTCGATGTTGACGCCTGCGTCCGCCATGCGGCGCGAGACCTTGCCTAGCTGTCCCGGCTGGCCTTGATGTAGCCGCTGCACCAGCACGTCGCGCTCCGCGACCACACGGATGCCCGCAGCTTCGAGTGCCTTGCGAGCCGCCGCCCCGTCCGTGAACAGGAAGTGAGCGACCCCGACGCCGTTCACGACGAAGACGCCCCCGCCCGCGACGCTCACGCCCGCGCGACCCAGCACCTCGCCCATCTCGGCCAGAGCGCCGGGGCGGTTCTCCAGCTCGATGGTCAGGTCCTTCACGAGCAGCCCTCCAGGCGGGTCATCAGAGCCGGGAGATCTTGTAGCCGGCCCAAATCCCGAGCACGCCGCCGACGCCGCCGAGTAGGACGGAGGAGAACGAGAGCCAACCGGCGCCCCACAACGAGGGGAGCCAGCTTCCAAGGGTCGATCCGACAACCATGCAGATCATGATCAGCGGTTTCGATCTCACGGTCGATCCTGCTCAGCCCCCTCGGTTCTCTCCATCGGTGCCAAGCCTGCGGAAGTGAAGCGGGTCCCGGAGATTCTGCAATTCCCGGTAATAGTAGAGCGGGGTCGGACGCTTCCCCCTGAATCTCAGCGCTTTCAAGAACTGGACCTCTTCCTCGGAAGCGCCGCCGCTAAGGGTCGCGTCCTCGAGGAACTCCTTGAGCCCCTGCTCCTCCTCGGAACGATGGCCGGGCTCTCGCTCGACAAATTCGACCCGGTGAGGGTCCCCCGACGCGAGCCGCCGGTTCAGGACCACTTCCATGGCGAAGCTGGCGAGCTCGATGTCCCAGGATTCAATCAAGGGCTCCAGGAAGGCAACGCAATTCTCGGCGGAGACGTTGAAAACGTCAGTGTCCAGGAATTCCAGGACGACAACGCGCATCTGCTCGTAGGAGCGATCGCTGAGCCGGGCCACCCGCTGGAGCCAGGCCTCGTTCCCCAATTCCTCCCTGGCGACCCGTTTCACCACGTCCAGCAGTTTCTGCGTGACGAGGCGCTCGAACTCGCCGAAAGGCTCCTTCTCGAAGATGCCGCGTAGTTGCTTTTCCTTGCTTGGGGGGCACTTCCGAAGAATGAGCTCGCGGACCAGGCGCAGCAAGGGCACCGGGGGATCTGCCAGGTGTCGCTTCAGCTCGTCCCTGCGCTGGATCTCGGCCAGCTTCGAGAGCTTCCCGCTCGTGATCTTCAGAAAGATCTCGATCTTCTCGTAGATATCGGTTCGATCCGGAGCGGGTGGGGATTTCTTCCGGGTCAGGAGCTGCGAGATGTAGGACTCCGTTACCTCGGCGGCGGCCGCCAGCTCCTTCTGCTCCAGCCCGAGCTCCACAAGCCGCTCGCCGATCACCGAGGATACGTCCATGAAGCCCCCCCTGATTAACTGTTAATGATTAATTATTTGATATGATCCCATCAATGACTTGACTAGTCAAGGTAAATCGAAGATGGACTCGATGGACAAAGGGAGTCTTCAGACGGGCTAAATCAGCTTGGATTTACTGGACGTACGAGGTTTCCAACTCCACGTTCCACAGGATCGCGGCACCGGTAGCGGTCTAAGGAGCCGCGGTCACACTGGAACCCGAAGCCACTCGAGCGCGGATTTCGAATCGCGGAAGACCGCCGCCTCCACGCCGACCCCCTCGCAATAGACGATTCCCATGCTGCACAGTCCAAAATGAACATCTCTGGCCGCCACAACGGCGCATCGCGCACCGATTCGCTCCCGATAGGGCCCCAACTGCTCCGCCACGAGACGGATTTCATGGGGGGCCCGCGTCTCCAGCGATTCCGACTTGGTCACGTCCACCAAGAGAGCTACTTGCTCGGGGCACTTCGGATCGGCGAGCCCCGCGACGAATTGGGCGATGATGTCCCCAGGTTCGTACCGACCCTCGAGAACCAATTTGAGGAGAGATCCCTCCAGCGCATATCTGACAGCCATTTCCAGTGACCCCCGATCGAGGTCCATGTAGCGACCAAGCCTCGTAATTGTATTACAGGCGGCACCAGGCGCCGATCTCATACCGGCCCACGATCACGCTGTCGTTGGCCACGGCTTCGTGAATCATCCGCGCGGCCAGGGTTTCCAGCCCGGCCTCGGCGGCCGTCGCGACGCGCGCCCGCTCCATCGCGGGCAGCATGGTCTCGACGAGGTCGGCGATCAGTGTCAGGCCCTCGGCGCCCTTCGCGCCGCCGCCGATGAATGCTTCCAGTCCCATCGTTGGTGCAGCGAGCCCGGCTGCGACGAACGTAGCGTGCAGTTTCTTCCCCATCCGCGTTTCGTTTCCGAGCACCCGGAGCGTCTCAACTATCCATCCGCAGCACCGGTCGTAGGTCGGCGCCGGCGGAAACGACCGGGCCCCATCCCAGTCCGGCTCGTGGAAGACGATTGCGCCCCCGGGCCGCACGTGAGCCGCGAGTTTGCGCAGCATCGCGCTCGAATCATCTTGAAACATGAGCACGTAACGGCCGATCACAGCGTCGAACGGCCGGTCGAACTTCATCTCGGCGGGATCTCCTTCGAGAAACGTTACGTGGCGCGCCGACCGCGATTCCGCACGCGCTCTCGCTGCCACGAGCGCCTCCGGGGCCCGGTCTACTCCGACGACCTCGCCGCGGTCGCCGACCATCTCGGCCGCCAGGAGCGCGACGTGCCCCGCGCCGCTCCCGACGTCGAGCACGCGCATGCCGGGGACAATTCCGGCAGCCTGAAAGAAATGGCGTGTCATCGGATCGACCATTCGCGCCTGAGTGCCCAGGCGCTCGAGCTCGCGCTCGGAATGCCCGAGCACATAGCTGGGCGTCGTCACTTCGCCTTCGCCTTCGCGACCCAGCCCGGGGCGGAATCGATCTGCTGGCGCAGGATCAGGTTGAGCTGGGCGGCGTGGTGCTGAACGTGGCGCATGTTGTAGAGCAGCAGCTCCGCGTAGCTGCCCATCCGAATCGGTGGCGCTCATTGCTCCTCGCATCCGTGAGCGCGTCGATCGCAGCCCGGCATTTCTTCCTGGCGTGCTCGAGATACGCCTGGAGCTCCTTCTTCGTATACGGTCGCTCGGGAAGCAGGCCCGCAGGATCCAGCTCTTCGAGCGTGAACGGCGCGGGAGGAGTGAATCCCTCGACCGGACCGGAGAGGTAGAGATCGAGCCAGAAGAGCGTGTGATAGACCAGGTACCAGTACTCTGGCCTCTTCGATCGGTCGCTCCAGAGATCGTCGGGGCAGGCGCTGATGGCATTGTCGAGCATGTCGATCGCGGCTCCGAACTGCTGCCAGACGATCTTCTTCCAGGCTGAGTTCATTTCCCGGGCGGGACCTCTCCCTTCACGCGGTTCTACGCGGTCGACGGCGCAGTCCTTTTCTTCGCCACGATTCCAATTGTGAAATTGAGCGCCGGCGGCAGCTTGGAGATCGGCTGTCCCGTCACCTCGACCACGTCGAAATACTCGCCCACCACCTTGGCGAGCCGCGCGTAATCGAAGCCCTTGTGATGGCCCCGTTGGACCCGG
>VBOZ01000014.1:0-91625 GCA_005893305.1 Candidatus Eisenbacteria bacterium
CCCATGTTGGCGCCGCAGACCACGACCATCTCGAGGCCCGCTTCCTCCGCGATCCCCTTCAGGCCCGCGGGCGACATCTCGCGCGAGGAGCCGATGGCGAAGCGGTCGCCGGCGATCAGGAACGTCTCGCCGGAGTGAACGCGCTTGCGGAAGCCCGGCATCAGGTGGCGGAAAGCGCCCGCCTTCCAGCGCTCGTCGAGGCTGGCGAGGCTCTCCGAGACGCAGTCGTCGGCCGGGGTGATCTGGTCGGTGTCGATCGCGTCGAGCTTTTTCCCGGGCCGCTTGGGGTCCCAGAAGATGAGGGCGCGGCCGCGAATGGTCTTCATGAGGAGAGTGTATCGCGCCGCGCGGCGGCGCCGCTACCCGGTGCTCGGTGCGACGGGCAGCTTATCGAGCGCCGCGAATGTCGTCGAGGGCCCGCTCGAAGGCGCTTCGCACCGAGTCGAGGGCCTCGGTCTGGAGGGCATCCTGGATGCTGGATTCCGCGCGAGGCGACTTCAGCTTCTGAAGCGATCCGGCCGCGGCGCTCCGGACGCGGAACCAGGGATCGCGGAGCAGCTCGATCAGGCGGCTCTCGACGCTCTTCTCCAACGTTCCCAGCTTTCCAAGCGCCTTCGTCGCGGCCTCCCGCCCCTCGTTCTTGAAGCGCGGCTGCGTGTAATCGAGAAGGATCGGGATCGCGCGCCCCTCCTTGAGCCCCGCCATCCCGTCGAAGATGAGGAAGCGGAGCATGTCGCGGTGGCTCTCGCGGCCGACCTCGGCCTGCAGCGCCTCGAATGCTCCCGGTCGTCCGATCTTCGCGATGCCGAGGAGCGCGACGCCGACGTTGAAGGACGATGTCTCGGAGCTCACGAGCCGCTTCAGCCGCTTCTGGGCCGAATCGTCGCCGATCCAACCCAACGCCCAGATGATCGCGCGCCGCACCCGCGTGTGCTGGCCCTGGGCCAGCGGCGCGAGCCGCTCGGTGAGCCCGGATACCTTTCGCCCGATCTCGCCGAGCGAGACCGCCGCGGCCATCCGAACGCCCCAGAAGCGATCCCGCCGAACGGCGCGGAGGAGGGCGGCGATGACGCGCTCGTCGCCCCGTACCGCGAGCTCGCGGGCGCAGCGGATCCGCTCGAGCACGAACGGGGAACGCGCCAGACCGAAGAGCAGCTCCTCGCTCGAACGCGGGAATTCCATCTGCTTGAGCACGTCGTGCTCGGGATCGAGCGCGACGTAGCGCGGCCGCGCGGGCAGCGGAATGTGGATCGTTTCCCGCCGGCCGTGGACGTCCAGATTCACGCGCAGACGCTTCCCCGCCGCCACGACCTCGAGAGTCATCGGAATCCGGAAGATGGGCGTGACATCATCCGTGTCCTGAACCTGCTCCACGGTGAGGAGAAGGCTCTTCGCCGCCTCGTCCCAGAGGCGGCTCACGCGAAGCTCCGGATGGCCGCCGCGGTTCGTCCATTGACTGAAAAACCAACCGAGGTTCCGACCCGTCTCGTCCTCGAAGGCGCGCCTTAGGTCCGCGGTCTCGACCGGGCCGAACGCGTGCCGCTTGAGGTAGCCGCGGAGCGAGCGGCGCCAGGCGGCGTCTCCCAGCACGGCCCGGAGCATGTGGAGGACGCACGCCCCCTTCTCGTAGAGGTGCCGGTCGAAGATCGCGGTCGGATATTTCCAGCGCGTCTCGACGAGGGGGCGGCGGTAATCCTCGCCGTCCTCGGTCAGGTAGGAGCACATCTGCTCCAGACGGGCGAAATCGGCGTCGTCGCGCCCACCGTCGGCCTCGCGGTAGACGATCTCCGAATAGGTCGCGAACCCCTCGTTGAGCCAGCCCTCCGACCAGTCGCGGCAGGTCACGAGATCGCCCCACCATTGGTGGGCCAGCTCGTGGGAGATGAGGGAATCGTAGCTCTCGTCGAAGGAGTCGTTGGCCGACTGGAGCGCCCGCTCGAAGAGCGTCGTCGCGCTCGTGTTCTCCATCCCGCCATAGGTAAAGTCGGCCACCGTGGACTGCGCGTACTTCGGGTACGGATAGGGGTATCCGAAGATCTTGGAGAAGGTCGCGATCATGTGCGGGGTCTTTCGAAGGAGGGCGCGACCCTCTCGCTCCATGCCGCGCGGCACGTAGCCAAGAAGCGGCACCTTCCCGGCGCGATCCTTCAGCTCCGAGTATTTCCCGACGACCAGCGAGGTCAGGTAGGCGGGATGAGGCGTTTCCTGCCGCCAATGAAACGTCACCGTGCGGGCGCGGGGATTCTTCCGCCGCGCGACGAGGCGGCCGTTCCCGATCGCGCGGTAGCCCGCGGGGACGGTCGCGATCATCTCAAGGGTGGAGCGGCTCTCCGTGCTCTCGAGGCAAGGGATCCACCAGTGCGTGTCGTTCGCTTGTCCCTGGGACCACCCGGAGAGCTGACGATGCGGCTCCGCCTCGGTGGGGCCGATGAAGAAGAAGCCCTTCCGCGGGCTCGTCGCGTAGGCGACCTCGAAGGTCGCGCGCCCGCCCGCTCTAAGCGGCCGAGGAAGCGTCAGCCGAAGCGTGTCTCGATCCGACGAGTACGGGAGATTTCGCCGACCCGAGCGAACGGACTCGAACCGCATTTCCGTCGCGTCGAGGACGACGTCGCGAAGACCGTCGCGGAGCGCCTCGACGGTGATCGTGACGCGGCCCCGGAGCTCCCGCTTCTCCAGATCGACCCCGAGCTTCACCCGACAGTGTCGAACGTGGAAATCCAGATCCGAGCGCGGCGAGTGTGGAGCGTTCCACGGCTTCCTGCCGGTCGGCGGGAATGCATCGAACGGGGGCGTGTCGAGCGCCGCCCGGCGTCCGAGAAATATGGGATGGAAGAACGGATCATGGACCGGCAAAGAACCCCCCAATTTTGTTGGAACCACAGCATCGTCACCGACTTGGGAGGGCGTGTCAAGGAGCGCCCGCTTCAGGCTAGAATGGCCGGATGGACCTCGCATCGACTTGGGGATCGGTCTTCCGCGTCTTCATGGAAGCCGCGATCGAGATCGTGCCCTTCTTCCTTCTCGCCGTTTTCCTCGGCTCGCTCTTGGAAGAGTTCGTATCGGAGCGGACGATTGGGCGCTTCCTGACCGGTCGCCAACCCGGAACGATGCTGCTCGCGTCCGTGACCGGTGCGCTGATTCCGCTCTGCACGTGCGGGATGGTCCCGCTGGCGGTCTCGCTCCGCCGGCGCGGCGGCGATCTCAAGCACACGTTCGCGTTCCTCACCGCCGGCGCCACGGTCAGCGTCCCGGTGCTCCTCTTGACCTGGAAGGTTCTCGGGGCCGAGTGGATGCTGGTCAGGCTCCTCGCGTCGGTCCTCTTCGGCCTCCTCGTCGGCTACGCGGGGATCGGGGTGCTGCGCGGATCGGCGGCGGAGCCGCTGCCCGGCGCCTCACCCGAGGCTTCTCCGAATCCGCCGGCGCGATCGCGAGCGGCGTCCGTGTGGCGCCGGTTCTGGGGCCAGATGAAGGAGTACTTCCCCTGGGTCGTCGCCAGCCTCGCGCTGGCGGCGGTGGTGGATACGCTCGTTCCCCGGCATTGGATCCACGTGCTCTACGGCCAGAAGATGGTGGCCGGCTCCCTGCTCGCCTCCCTCTCCGGTATCCCGTTCTATTTCTGCTCGGGCGCCGAGCTGCCCCTCGTGCGGGAGCTCATCGAGAAAGGAATGGGGACAGGGCCCGCGACCGCGATGCTCCTCGCGGTGCCGATCGTGAACATCCTCACCTTCGGCGTCGTCTCGAGGTGGTTGGGCGCGCGGGGGGCGCTCGCCTACTTAACACTCTGCGTCGCGTCCTCCACCGTCCTCGGCTCGATCACGGGCTTGCTCTGGCGGTGAGCGCGGCTCCGCTCGCCTTCGCGCCGGCGCTCACTTCCGCGGCGGCTGGCTCGGACGCAGCTCGACCCGGCTCGGCAGCGAGCGGGACGGATGGCGGAGAAGGTCGAGCATCGCCTGCGCCACGTCCGAGGCCGCGAGCTTCCACTCCTGCGTGGGATCGGGCGATCTTCCGTTGAAATTCGTGTTCACGCTGCCCGGCATGATGTAGCTGACGCGGATCCCGTCGTACCGCACTTCCTGCATCAGGGCCTCGGACATCCCGTTCACGGCGAACTTGGAAGCGTTGTACGCGGTGGCGGTCGGGAAGGCGTTCTTCCCGGCGAGGCTCGAGATGTTGATGATGTAGCCTCCGCCGCGGCGCCGCATCCGGGGAATCGCCGCGCGCGAGCAGAGGAAGACGCCGGTCACGTTGGTTTCGATAACCCGGTTCCACTCCTCGAGCGTCATCTCCTCCAAATTCTTGAAAAGGCCCACGCCCGCGTTGTTGACCAGGATGTCGACCCCGCCGAAGGCGCTCTCCGCGGCGCGAAAAAGCGCGTCGACCTGGGCCTCGAGCCGCACGTCGCAGACCTGCGCGGCCACGCGCTTGGGGTGCGACGCCATGAGTCGCTTCCCCACCGCCGCGACCTCGCCCTCGTTCCGGGCGGAGACCACGACCTTCGCACCCGACCCGAGCAACGCCTCTGCGGTGGCGAGACCGATTCCCTTCGTGCTGCCGGTAACCACGGCTACCTTGTCCCGAATCGCTTCATCGCTCATTTCCCCTCCATGCCGAGCCCGTCGCGGAGCGCCGCGGCAAGCTGGCTCAATCGTCCCGTGAAAAAATGGTCGGCGTCCGCCACGAAGCGCGCCTCGACACGGCCATGCGGCTTGAGCCGCGCCACCAAGGCCAACGCGTCTTCGCGGCTACCGTATTGATCGTGGTCCCCCTGGACGATCAGCATCGGCGCGGGGGGCCGGGTCAGAAAATCGAACGTGCGCCCGTCGATGTTCACGGTCACCGGCATCCCGAGCGCCACGAACTGCTCGAGGTGATCGTCCTGGATCGCCCACCTGGCTCCCACCCACGACCCGAACGAGAAGCCCGCGAGCCAGAGTGTCGGCAGCCCGGTTTGCGCGCGGGCGTACGCCGCGGCGGCTGCCACGTCGCCCACCTCGCCGTCGCCGCCCGAGTACCCCCCCTCGCTCCTCCCGACCCCTCGAAAATTGAAGCGGAGCGTCGCGTGCCCGGCCTCGGTGAGCACCTTGTATACGGTGTGGACTACCTTGCTGTGCATCGATCCCCCGTGCGCCGGATGGGGGTGCGCGATGACCGCGGCGGGGAGACCGCGCCCCGGATCGCACCAGAGCCCTTCCAGGGCCCCCTCGGGTCCGGGAAATTTCACGGTCGTGACAGTGAGTGCGCTCGTTCGCTCCTCCTGGTTGACCCGCGCGGCCCCGTAGGGCGGCGGCGTCCAATTCCAGCGTGCCGGCCGGTCAGTCTCTCCGTTATAATGTGGGCGCTCAAGTCGCAAAATCCCTACTCGCGGAGGTACCCTGGGTGGCGCTGCGTGTCGAAAACCTGACGTTCTTGGGACTTAACCGCACCGACCTTCTCGAGCTCTACCGGCTCATGCTCCTTTCTCGTCGCCTCGACGACGAGGAGATCAAGCTCAAGAAGCAGAACTTGATCTACTTCCAGATCAGCGGCGCCGGACACGAGGCCGTGCTGGTGGCGGCCGGCAAGGCGCTCCGATCCGGGTCCGACTGGTTCTATCCCTACTACCGCGACCGCGCCCTGATGCTCACCCTCGGCATGACCCCCCTCGAGATGCTCTACGAGGCGGTCGGCGCCGCCGCGGACCCGAACTCGGGCGGCCGGCAGATGCCGTGCCACTGGGGCCTGAAGCGCGCCAACGTCGTCTCCCAGTCGAGCCCGACCGGGACACAATTCCTCCAGGCGGTGGGCTGCTCGGAGGGCGGACGCCTTCTCGCTTTGATGCATGAACTTAAAGAAAGACCACCGTATCGTGAGGACGAGGTTGTCTACGTCTCGGCCGGCGACGGCACGACCAGCGAGGGCGAGTTCTGGGAGGCGATCAACACGGCCGCCACCGACGCGCTCCCGGTCCTCTTCCTGATCACCGACAACCAGTACGCGATCTCGGTGCCGGTGGAGGCCCAGACGCCGGGCGGCGACATCGGGCGCTGCATGAGCTCTGTCCCCGGTCTTCGCGTGATGCGGGTCGACGGGACCGATCCGCTCGCGTCCTACCAGGCGATGGTCGAGGCGGCTCAGCATCTGCGCGCGGGGAAAGGCCCGGTCCTCCTGCACGCGATGGTGATCCGCCCGTACGGCCACTCGATGTCGGACGACGAGCAGTCGTACAAGCCGCCGCGCGAGCGCGAGGAAGAGGCGAAGCGCGATCCGATCACGACCTACCCGAAATATTTGATCCGCGAGGGGCTCGCGACCCAGGAGGCGATCGAGCAGATCCAGAAGGACGTGGAGGCGGAGATCGCCGAGGCCGAGGCCCAGGCGCTGAAGGCGGCGAAGCCCAAGCCGGAGACGATCTACGACCATCTCTACTCGCCGACCGTCGATCCGACGAGCCGCGCGTTCGAGACCGAGCCGCGCTTCGAGGGACAGCCCGAGACGATGGTGACCCTCATCAACCGCTGCCTCAAGGACGAGATGACGCGCGATCCGCGCATCGTGCTCTTCGGCGAGGACGTGGCCGACGCGACGCGGGAGCAGAATCTGGAATCGGTGCCCGGCAAGGGCGGGGTCTTCAAGGTCACCTACGGACTTCAGAAGCAGTTCGGCAAGGACCGCGTCTTCAATTCGCCCTTGGCCGAAGCCAACATCGTCGGCCGCGCGATCGGGATGGCCACGCGCGGCGTCAAGCCGGTTGTCGAGATCCAGTTCTTCGATTACATCTGGCCCGCGATGATGCAGATCCGGAACGAGCTCTCGATGCTGCGCTGGAGATCGAACGGGGACTTCTCCTGCCCCGCCGTCATCCGCGTGGCGATCGGCGGGTATCTCCAGGGTGGATCGATCTACCACAGCCAGTCGGGCGAGAGCATCTTCGCCCACTGCCCGGGGCTCAGGATCGTCTTCCCCTCGACCGCGGTGGACGCGAACGGACTCCTCCGCACGTCGATCCGCTGTGACGACCCGGTTCTTTTCCTGGAGCACAAGCATATCTACCGTCAGCCGTACGCGAAGGGTCCCTATCCCGGACCGGACTTCATGGTCCCGTTCGGGAAGGCGCGTGTCGCGCGGGAGGGGACGAACATCTCGGTGATCACGTGGGGAGCGACCGTGAACCGCGCGCTCCTCGCCGCGCAGCGGCTCGAGGCGGAAGGAATCAGCGTGGAGGTGATCGATCTTCGCACGCTCCTCCCCTTCGACCGGGAGGCGATCCAAAAGACCGTCGAGAAGACGTCGCGCGCGCTGGTGCTCCATGAGGACGTGCTCACGGGAGGCTTCGGCGGCGAGATCGCCTCGATCATCGCCGAGCACCACTTCGACTCGCTCGACGCGCCGGTCCGGAGGATCGGCGCCGCCGACACGCCGGTCGGCTACGCCCCCGACCTCGAGGCCGCGATCCTGCCCCAGGTGGACGGGATCACCGAAGCGATCCGGTCGCTGGCCCGCTACTAAGTCTTCGGCCGATCCGCCGCCGGCGCCCGAGCGGCCGGTCCGGCCACCCGCTCCAAGCGCTCCCCCACCCGGCGAACACGACCCTCCTCGATCAGCTTCTCGAGGTGCGCACGCAGGGTTTTGAGGGCAAGCTGCGGCGCGGCGTCCGGCGAATCGGCATAGACCTTGGCGACAAGCTCCTCCTCCCCGAGCGGTCCCTTTTCGAGCGCGCGCAGGACACGCCCCTCCCGGAGCCTTCGATGCTCGATCAGAGTTTGTAGAGCCCGCTCGACCCCCCGGTTCGGAGGGCCATGACCCGGGATGAGCGTCCTCACGTCCATCGAGCGGATCCGCTCCAGGGACGCGATGTAGTCCCGCATGTTGCCCTCGGGCGGATCGATCACCACGGTTCCCAGCCCGGAGACCAGGTCGCCCGCGACGAGGGTCTTCGAGGTCTCCTCGAAGAAAGCCAAGTGGGAGCGCGAGTGCCCCGGCGTCTCGAGCACGCGCACCCGCCGCGGGTGGCGTCCCTGCAACTCGATGACGTCGTCCTCGTGCAGCTCGCGATCGATCCGCGCGCGGTCCTGAACGAGCGGGTGCGCCCAGACAGGGATCCCGTAACGCTCGCGCACGGCCTCGACGCCCGCCAGGTGGTCCCGGTGGCGGTGCGTGAGCGCGATCGCGAGCGGCTTCCTGCCCGGGAGGAGCGCTTCATCGATCACGCGGTAGAGGGCGGCGAGCTCCTCCGGGTCCGCGCTCCCGGGATCCACGATCAGGACATCACCGTCCCCGATCACGACGGCGTTGGTGTGGGTCGCCGGCGGCAGGGTCTCGCTCTTCTGGGGAACCATCGTGATCGCGGGCCGAACGTCGACGTGGCGCGAGGGGACCTCGTTCGCCTCGGGAATCTGATGAAGCCGCGCCGGCAGATCGTGCTGGCCCTCCGCCAGGACGCGGATCGCGTGAAGGGTCGGCATCGCGAGCACGACCCGATCCTCCTCCCAAAGCTGAAGCGCCCGGGACGGCTCGACCCACTCCCCCGACTCGAGCTCACCCGGCCACACGTCGGGGGCCGCGGCAGTCTCCAGTTCCACGAAGAAGAAGTTCGTGTCGAATCGCGCCCGGCTGAAATGAGGCGTCACCCAGCGGCCGCATGGGACGTAGACCGAACGGTCGAGCTTCAACCCCCACGTCCCGACGGTCGGCCAGAACTCGATCTTTCCGTCCAGAAGGTCGCGCCTCACACGCCGCTGTTCTTCGAGCGGCGGGGGCGATCCGCGGAATCCGACGAGCATCCCGGTCTCCTCGAACGTCTCCCGCGCCGCGCAGCGGGCCATCGTTTGCATGTAGGCGTCGGGACCGCCGTCGATCGGTCCGTCCTCGCGCGCGAGGCGGCCGCCGGGAAACGAGTGAAATCCGCCGAGGAACGGGTTCGCCTCCGAGCGCCTCACCCAGAGAAGCTGAAGCGGTTTCCCTCGGTGTATCGCGATGATGCTCGCGGCGGGGCGAAGCGCTGGCGATGCGGGACGAAGCGCTGGACCGCCGCCGCGGTTGTCGCGGCTCATTCGAGCAGGACCGGCGGGAGCGCGCCGCGGAGGGCCCGGATGTGGTCGGGGCCGGTTCCACAGCAACCGCCCACGATCTGCGCGCTGCTCCGGACCCACGCCTGGGCCATCTCGGCGAACCGCCCCGGCGTCATCGCCGGATCGAAGCTCCAGGCGCCGCGCTCGAGATCGGGCGCCCCGGCGTTCGGATAGCAGCCGACCGGGAGATTCGTCGCGCGCGTGATCTCGTCGAGGCACGCGCCCGCGATCTCGGGCGGCGTGCAGTTGACGAGGATCGCGTCGGGCTCGAGCGCTTCGACGGCGTGAACCGCGTCCCCGAGCGCCTCCCCGCTCCAGATCTCCCGCGGGCTCCTGCAGATGAAGCTGACCAGCACCGGGAGCCTGGCCCCCCGGGCCCCGCGGAGCGCGGCGACCGCTTCGGCGACCGAGTTCATCGTCTCGATCAGGAGAAGATCGGCTCCCGCGCGCTGGAGCCGCTCGGCCTGCTCGCGGTGCTCCCGCTCGGCCACCCCGGGCGGCGGGGCGAGCTCGGGCCGGTAGCAATCCTCGAGCGGGGCGATCGAGCCGGCGATCCAGACCTCCCGGTCGAGGCCCGCGCGCTGGCGGGCTTCCCGGCAGAGCGAGATCGCGAGGGCCGTGAGACGGTCCGCCTCCCCCTCCATGCCCGCTTTCAGGAGGGCGCGCGGGGTCGTCCGGAAGGTGTTCGCGGTGAGGATCTCGGCCCCGGCGCGAACGTACTCTTCGTGGATCTGGCGGACCGTGTCGGGAGCGTCCACGAGCGCCTGCGCGCTCCAGAGCGGGAGCCGCGTCGGGACCCCGCGCCGCTCGAGCTCGGTCCCGAGCGCGCCGTCCAGGAGAATGATCTCTCCGCGCGTGAGGCGCGCTGTGAGCGGGTTCTGAGGGATGGTCGTGGTCATCGGCGAGGCGGACTTCCCAGCGCCTCGGGAGGCGTCAGCCTCCCGCGGAGGCTTCGTCCGGCGGGTTGAGCCCATGGAACTGCATCAGCTCCTCGATCACGGCGCGGCGGCGGCGGAGAATCGACGTCATCGACGTGTAGCCGTACCGGAGGAGCTGCTCCCTCTCGGTATAGCTCATGGTGTGGTGGAGGAACATCATCGCCTCGCTCGAGGAGGGCTCGATCCGATAGAGCTTCACGTCGGGATACTCGGCCTGGCAGCGGCGGAACTCCCCGTCGAGGCGCACGCGCGTCTCGATGCGGGATGCCTGATCCTGGATGAACGACATGCCCTTCTCGCGGATGGTCGCGCACTTTCCGTCTCCGCGCGGAAGGCAGACGGTCTGCCGGTCGTTCGAGATATTGACGAGCGGGTTGATGATCAGGATCGTCGAGGCGCCCGCCCGGACCGCGACGTCGATGTGGGCCACCTTCCCGGTCGAGCCGTCGATGTAATCGCGCCCCTCGATCGTGACGGGGCGAAAGAGGAGCGGAATCGCCGAGGAAGCGGCCACGACGTGCGAGATCGGAACCTTGGAGCCTTCGACGTTCGAGAAGATGCGCCGGGTCCCAAGGTCAAGATCGGTCGTCGGGATGTAGAGCTCCTTCGCCAAGTCGTCGAAGGAGTCGGTCTTTCCGTTCGCCTCCAGAACCCGCGAGAAGAACTTCTTGAAGTTGTCGAGCGAGAAGACGCCGGCCGGCAGCCGCTCCTCGACGTAGTGCATGAACTCGAAGGGCGACGGGCGCTGGCCGATCTTCACGCACCGCACGAAGTAGCCCGGGATCGACAGCACGACCCCGAAGAAGGAGCCGAGGATCGCCCAGCGATTCACGTCGTACATGTCGCCGCGCCGGAACTGAAGGGCGGGGTCGGCGTCCGTGAGGAGTCCCCAGTAGATCTTTCGGGCAGGGATTCCCTTGGCGAGCAGGGCGGAGATGGTAGCTCCCGCGCTCACGCCGATGTAGATGTCGAACCCGGTGCTCGAGAAATCAAAGCCGAGGAAGTCGTCCAGGGCGGCAAGGCAGCCGATCTCGTAGAACGCGCCCGAGAGCCCGCCCCCGGAGAGGCTGAGGCAGATCTTCTTTCGGGCCGGGGCCGCGCCCCCACGAGGGCGAAACGCCGCCCAGCCGGACCGTGAGGGGTTCTCGGCCCGGCCGGTCGAGCGGCCGGGATCGCTTTCGGGTGGCGTCATGATCTCCGAGGATACCGGAAAAGCGCGCTCACGATGCGGTCGCTAAGCGCGGGTGCCGCGACGTTCAAGACGGCGAGCCATTGGTTCCGAGCGGGGATGTAGATCTCGGCGGAGTGATGGCGGAGCGCGCGCTCGATTCCGAGAGCAACCTGATCGGTGTCGAGAATCGTCCCCGCCGGTCCGATTCCAAGCGCGCGGTCCCGTCCCGCGCGATCCAGAAACGGGGTCTCGACCGCGGCCGGGATCAGCAAACTCACCCGGATGCCGAGGGGGCGCAGCTCTCGCCGCCATCCCTCCGTCAGGCCGACGAGGCCGAACTTGCTCGCGTTGTAGTAGGAGTAGTAGGGTGCGGCGACCCTTCCGGCGAAGCTCGCCACGTTCACGATCGCGCTTCCGCGGCGGGCCTTGAGCGCGGTGAGCGCGGCGCGCGTCATCCGGATGGCGCCGCGCAGGTTGACGGCGAGCTGCTCCTCGATCTCGTCATCCGTGGCTTCGTCGACCGACCGGAGGTATCCCACGCCGGCGTTGTTCACGAGCGCGTCGATGTGGCCGAAGCGCGAGGTCGTCTCGACGACTGCGCGCAGGGCGTCCACGGTACTGCAGACATCGCCGGGAATCACGAGCGCCTCACCCCCCGCGCCCTCGATCTCCTTTGCCAGAGCGCGCAGCGGGTCCGGGTGCCTTGCGAAGAGGGCCACCCGCGCGCCGCGCCGCGCCAGCCGGAGCGCGGCTGCGCGCCCGATCCCGCCCGACGCGCCGGTCAGGAGGACCGCGCGGCCCTTAAGATTCACTCACCGGACCCCGGCCATCGCCGGCTCGGCCGCTGCTCCGACCGAATCGGACGGCGCTCCGCCAGGCATCAGATGTCGCGTAAACCAGTCGCGCATGACGTGGAGCCGGGCCACGCGGCGCGACGGCGTTCCGCCCCTCGAGAGACCGTGGCTCTCGTCGGGGAAGAGCACCATCTCGACCTCGCGGCGCATCGCCTTCAGCGTCTTGTAAAGAATCTCCGCCTCCGATATCGGGCACCGCTGGTCTTGAAGGCTGTGCGTGATCATGAGCGGCGTCTTGATCTTGTCGGCGTATGCGAGCGGCGACTGCCGCCACAGGGCCTCGGAGGTCATGTTCCAGGGCTCATCCCCGAACTCAGAGGGCGCACCCCCCAGATCGTCGCTCGCCAAGAGGAGGGTGGAGATCGTCGTGACGCAGCGCTGGGTCAGGGCGGCCCGGAACCGCTCCGTGTGCCCGACGACCCAGTTCGTCATGTAGCCGCCATAGGAGCCTCCGGTCACGCCCAAGCGCTCGGGATCGACCTCCGGGTGGCGCTTCAGCGCCTCGTCCACCACGAGCATGAGGTCGTCGAAGGCGGGCCCGCCCCAATCCTTCACGATCGCCTGATTGAAGGCTTCGCCGTAGCCCAGCCCGCCCCTCGGGTTGGAGAAGACGACATAGAAGCCCGCGTTCGCGAACATCTGGAACTCATGGAAGTAGCAGGCGCCCCACTGGACGCGGGGGCCGCCGTGGATCTCGAGGATCATCGGGTGCTTCTTCTTGGGATCCGCGTTCGGCGGTTTGAGGATCCATGCTTGGATCTTGTGCCCTTCCGGCGCGCTCACCCAGAATTCCTCGGGCTGGACGATCGTGAGCGACGCGAAGAGCTCCTTGTTCGGCTCGGTGATCGGCGTCATCGCGCGACGCTTCGGATCGAATCGCGCGATCGTGCCCGCATCCTTGTGTCCGCAGCGGAGGACCACCAGGTCGTCGGCGCCCTTCGACCCGACTAGGCCCATGATCCGGAGCGCCCCCTCGGTGAGACGCTCGGCCTTTCCGCCCGTGGAAGGCGCGGCGTAAAGATGCACGGAGCCGGTGTCCGTCGATTGGAAGTAGACTGTGGACCCGTCGCGGCTCCAGACCGGCCTGGCCGACTCGTGGAAGTCGTTCAGATCGCTGCCCATCACGTCGGCCGAGACGCGGTCGAGGTCGGGCGTCAGATCTCGTGCGGCGCCGCCTTCCGCGGACACGACCCAGACGTGGTGGTTGTACCAGCCCCACCAGTCGTTCTCCTTGGCGTGACCGATGAAGGCGATCCGCTTTCCATCGGGAGACCAGGAGGGGCTCGAGGCCACGCCCGGCTGCGGCGTGAGGTTCTTGGGCTCTCCGCCCGCCGAGGGCATCACCCAGACGTCGGAGACGACGTAGAAGTTGTAGTCGTTGTCCCGGTCCCTGTTCGCCGCGAACGCGAGCCACTTGCCGTCCGGGGACCAGACCGGGGGCTCGTGATCGACCGGGCCCGAGGTCAACGCGCGCACTTCCCGCGTCGCGACGTCGAGCACGTGGATGTGCGAGCGGGCCTGAGGCAGGAATCCCTGTCCGTCGAATTTGTAGCGGAGCCTCGTGATGTGCCGGTAGCTCGGCGGAGGCGGATCCTTCTTCTCGGCCTTCGCGTCCTGCGCCTTCTTCAGAGGCGTGCTTCCGGGCAGGTGCCCCGTCTCGGGCGGATCGCTCGGCGTGTAGACGAACGAGATCCGCCCTCCGTCGGGCGACCAGGCGAGGCCGCCGACACTGCCGTCGAGATCGGTGAGCCGCTCCCCCTCGCCGCCGTCCAACGGCAGGCGGTAGATCTGCGCTCTCTTGTCCTTCCGGTTCGAGACGAACGCGAGCCACCGTCCGTCGGGGCTGAACGCTGCCCCCATGTTCTTGTTCTCGCCGAAGGTGAGGCGGCGCGGCTCGCCGCCCGCCGCCGGAACGAGCCAGAGATGCGATTGATAGTTGTCCTTCTCGGCATCGATCGTCCGGATCGTGTAGACGATCCGCGATCCGTCCGGCGAGACGGTGAGCGCGTCGACGAACTGGATCTGAAAGAGATCCTCCGGTTGAAGCGTGCGTGGGGTGGGCATGGCTCTCTCCTTGGTTTCTATCGCTTGCCCGACTTGAATCGGGCGATCTGTTCCTTCAAATAGTTGTCGGTCGGCGTGAGAGCGAGCGCCTTCGTCTCGACCTCGATCGCCTTCGCGGCGTCACCCATCCGGAAATGAACCTCCGCCAGCGTATCCAGAATCCCGGTCTCCTTCGGCTCGAGCGCGACCGCCCGCTCGGCGGCGGTCAGAGCCTCCGGGAGGTACATGTCGCTCGTGGCGCAGGTCCATGCGAGACCGTTCAAGCTTGAAGCGTCGTTGACCCCGCCGGCGAGCGCCCGGCGCAGCGCCTCCCCCACACGGTCCCGCTCGACCTTCGCGAGATCCCTCCGCCCGATCTTATCGTACGACTCGGCGTACCGGAGGTGTGCCTCCGAGAGCTTCGAAGCCTCGAGGATCTGGAAGACGCGGTGAAGCTCTCGGATCGGCTCCTTGTGATCCTCGACCCGGAGGTCGATGTAGCGTGTCCTGTATTCGGGATAATCCGCGCTCGGGCGCACCACGAGAAGTGCCGCCGACTGCATCCCCCGCTTGTCGCCGCCCGCGGCCTGCCCCGCGTCGAGCGCGGCCAGGAGCCTCGAGGCAAGCTCGCCCTGCGTGGAGAGGAACGCCCGCTCCATGTCCGCGACGACCGCCTCGCCCGCGAGGATGTTTCCCTGGATCGAGTAGCCCCAACCGGTGCGATGGCCCGCCCACGAGGAGCAGTCCTTCCCCGTGTGCGCGGCGCTCCGGCCCTGGACGTCCACGACGCCGACCTGGCGGTGCACGCTTCCCGAGTCGGAGTCGAGGAGGGCGCGGAGCACCTCGGGCGCCGACTTTCCCTGCCGGAGCAGCGCGAGCCCCATCGGGCCGAACGACTCGTTGGTCGATGCCTGGGTCGCGATGCCGCCGACCCCCGCCTCCGCCCACGGCACCGCCATCCCCACGCTGAACGCCCGGGACTGGACCGCGACGCCCACCTCCTGCGTCACCGAGTCGTACGCGACGATGGAGAAGGTCGCGGACGCGCACGGCGCCAGGAGCGAGGTCGCCGCCGCGGCGAAGAGAATGATGGAGGCGGCGCGGGCGGCGCGGGCGGCGCGGGCGGCGCGGGCGGCGCGGGCGATTGGGCGGTCTGTGATCGCTCTCACTTGCGGCCCGCCCGGAACCGCTCGATCTGCTCCTTCAGGTAGGCGCTCTTGGGGTCGAGCGTCGCCGCCCGCGACTCCACCTCGACCGCCTTCGCGGTGTTCCCCGCGCGGAAGTGGACCTCGGCCAGCGTGTCGAGGATGTCGATATTCCTCGGCTCGATCTCCACGGCGCGCTCCGCGGCGCGGATGGCGTCCGACAGGAAGATATCGTGGGTGGCGCACGCCCACGCGAGCCCGTTCAGGAGCGACGCGTCCCGCTCTCCGCGGGCGATCGCGCGCTTCATGCTCTCTCCCACCCGCTCCCGCTCCATCACCGCCAGGTCCGTCCGACCTTGAGCCTCGTACTGGGCCGCGTAATTCAAGTGCGCGTTGGCCAGGTGGAATCCCTCGAAGATCTGCCACACTCGGCGCAGCTCCTGGATCGGCGTCTTGTGATCCTCGACGCGGAGGTCCACGTACCGGACGTTGTACTCCGGGTGGTCGACGCTCGGCCGGACGACGAGGAGCGCGGCCGACTGCATCCCGCGCTTGTCGCCGCCGGCGGCCTGCGCCGCCTCGAGCGCGGCGATCATCCGCTCGGCCAGCTCGCCGCGCGATTCGCGGTACGCCTGGGCCATGTTCGCGACCACGCTCGGACCCGCCAGGATATTCCCTTGGCAGGCGAAGCCGGGACCCGTCTCCCCTCCCGCCCAATCGAGGCACCGCCTGCCCGTCCAGTTCACGGCGCGTCCCCTCGCGTCGACGATCCCCACCTGGCGCCCGTCCCAGAGCGTGTCGGCCGCCGCCAGCGCCCTCATCACGTCGGCCGCCGGCATCCCGGTGCGGAGGAGGGCGAGCGCTTCCGGTCCGAGCGTTACGTTGACGTTCGCCTGCGTGGCAACGGCGCCCGCGCCAGCTTCCGCCCAAGGTACCGCGGTCCCGACCGAGAAGTACTTCGACTGCACGGCAACGCCCACCTCCTGCGTCACGGAGTCGTAGGCCACGATCGAGAAGGTGCCGGTCTTGACGTCCGCAAGGGCGGACGCGGCCGGGAGCAGGGCGAGCGGAAGGGCCAGGAACAACGCGGCGAACACGCGACGGCGGATCATCGATCTACCCCTTGATAGGTGGGTCGGCTCGGGTCCAGCAGTAGCGTTCGAAGGTACCAAAAAGTCCACCGGGCCGGGCTCAAATTTCCTGTGGACTCCCCCCGACCAGCGGCGTAGCGTCATAGTTGTCGTCGTAAGAGCCCCCGGCCCCCCGCCCGACGCGAGGGGCCGGATTGCTTTTTCGGGGAATACTCCCTGGCTGCCGGACGTAGGTACCGGTGCGATGACGACACGCGACGAAGCCCTGGCCCGATCCGGCCGCCGATTCGACCCCCGCTGGTGGCAAATCTGCTGTCTTTCCGCGCTTTTGACGTACGGCATCTTCTGGCTTTCCTTCGACGTGCCCCCGACCCAGATCGCCGCCACGATCGGTACGGCCCTGGCGGTTCAGTGGGTCCTGACCCGAGCGCTCAAGATCCCCACGTTTGAATGGAAGAGCGCGCTGATCTCGGGGCTCGGCCTCTGCTTCCTGTTCCGCGCGAACGAGTGGTGGCTGGCGGCGGTGACCGCGTCGATCGCCATCGGGAGCAAGTTCTTCATCCGCTGGCACGGGAAGCACATCTGGAATCCTACGAACATCGCGCTCGCGCTGATGATGCTCGTCCTCCCAGCCCAGGCGTGGGTTTCGCCCGGCCAATGGGGGAGCGGGCCGACGCTCGCCTACGCCATGGCTTGCGGAGGCGCCTTCGTCGTGAACCGCTCCGCGCGCAGCGACACGAGCATCGCCTTCATCGCCGCCTTCGCGGCGATCCTCTTCGGCCGGTCCCTCTGGCTGGGCGAGCCGATGACGATCCCGCTCCACAGGCTTGAGAACGGGGCGCTCATGATCTTCACGTTCCACATGATCTCGGATCCCAAGACGACCCCCAATACGCGTGCGGGACGGATTCTGTTCGCGTGCCTCGTCGCGGCGGGGGCCGCGTTCGTCGCGTTCGTCCTCTTTCGGCCCAACGGGCCGATCTGGGCCCTCGCGGCGCTCGCGCCCGTCGTGCCGCTGATCGATCGCTTCCTCCCCGGACCACGTTACGACTGGAAGCGCCCCGTGACCGGACCCCTCTGGAAAGGAGATTCCCGTGAACCGATGGCTGCTCGCGCTCGCGATCTGCCTGGCGGGCGCCTTGTCGGCGCCGGCCGCGTATAGCTTCTGTGGATTTTACGTCGCCCGAGGCGACGCGAAGATCTTCAACCGCGCCTCGAAGGTCGTGATGGTGCGGGACGGCACCCGGACCGTCCTCACGATGGCGAACGACTTCAAGGGCGAACCGAAGGAGTTCGCGGTGGTCGTGCCCGTGCCGACATTCTTGGAGAAGGGGCAGATTCATATCGGCGACCGGGCCGTGATCGACCACCTCGACGCCTATTCCGCGCCGAGGCTGGTGGAGTACTTCGATCCGGATCCATGCCAGCAGATGGCGTACGAGATGAAAGGCAAGGCGTCGGCGATGGCACCCATGGCGCTGTCGGATCGGGCCGATGCGCGCGCCAAGGCGTTGGGCGTCAGGGTGGAGGCGACCTACACGGTGGGCGAATACGACATCGTGATCCTCTCCGCGAAGCAGAGCGGCGGCCTCGAGACCTGGCTCCTCGAGAACGGCTACACGCTGCCCCGCGGCGCCTCCGCGGTGCTCGGCGGCTACATCAAGCAGAACATGCGCTTCTTCGTGGCGAAGGTGAACCTCACGGAGCAGGCCAAGCTCGGCTTCTCCTATCTGCGTCCGCTCCAGGTCGCCTTCGAGTCCCCCAAGTTCATGCTCCCGATCCGGCTCGGCATGGTGAACTCCAACGGGCCGCAGGAATTATTTGTATTCGCGCTGACCCGGGACGGGCGCGTCGAGACGACCAACTATCGAACGGTGCGGCTCCCCGAGGGGATGGACGTGCCCGAGTACGTGAAGGATGAGTTCCCCGCCTTCTACCGCGCCATGTTCGCCGAGCAGGTCCGAAAGGAGAGCGGCGAGGCCGTGTTCCTCGAGTACGCGTGGGATATGGGATGGTGCGATCCCTGCGCGGCCGATCCGCTCTCGCAGGAGGAGCTGCACGGGCTGGGAGTCTGGTGGATCGGCGATCCGAGAGGCGATGCCGCCGGGAGGATTGGGTTAGTCCCGCCGGTCGGAGGCGCGCAGCAGGTCTTCATCACGCGGCTGCACGTGCGTTACGACAACGCCCACTTCCCCGAGGACCTGGTCTTCCAGCAGACCGGAGACAAGTCGAATTTCCAGGGCCGCTTCGTGATTCATCACCCGTGGAAGGGCGGCTCGGAATGCCCTGGGATTGATTCCTACCTCACCGAGCTCCGAGGCCGCAGAGCGAAGGAGGCCGAGAATCTCGCCACTCTCACCGGATGGTCGATGGAGCGCATCCGGCGGAGGATGAATCTGGACGGGGACTGGTCCGCGCCGGGCGACGAGCAGAAGTGGTGGCAAAGGATGTGGCCCTCGAACTAGCCGGGGAAAGAACTAGCCGGGCGAAGGAGAGGAGCGAGCGATGAAATGGCTCACTCTCGTGGTAAGTGCCCTCTTGGCGGGCGGCGCGGCGGCGCCGTCCGCCCAGGCGTTCTGCGGCTTCTACGTGGCGCAGGGAGACGCCAAGATCTTCAACCACGCGTCCAAGGTCGTGTTGGCGCGCGACGGGAATCGGACCGTCCTCACGATGGTCAGCGACTTCCAGGGAGACCCGAAGGAATTCGCCGTCGTCGTGCCCGTACCGGTGGTCCCTGAGAAGGGCCAGGTGCACATCGGCGACGCGGCGTGGGTCGATCACCTGGATGCGTACTCGGCGCCGAGATTGGTCGAGTACACCGATCCGAATCCGTGTCCCGAGGCCGAACCGCATTACAGAGGGGGGCTGGCCCTCGAGATCGCAGGGGACGCGATCGCGCTCAAAGCCGGGGTCATAGGTACGAAGGGCTCAATCAGGGTCGAAGCCCAGTACAAAGTCGACGAGTACGAGATCGTGATCCTCTCGGCCACTGAGGGTCGCGGCCTCGATCAATGGCTGAAGGCGAACGGATACCGAATCCCCGACGGCGCCCCGGCGGTCCTCCAGAGCTACATCAAGCAGGGGATGTTCTTCTTCGTCGCGAAGGTGGACGTCCAGGAGCAGAAGCGGCTCGGCTACAACTACCTGCGTCCCATCCAGGTCGCCTTCGAGTCCCCCAAATTCGTGCTGCCGATCCGCCTGGGCATGGTGAACGCCGATGGACCCCAGGAGATGTTTGTTTTCACCCTCACGCGGCAGGGTCGTGTGGAGGCATTGAACTACCGCACGGTCAAGCTCCCGACCGGCATCGATGTGCCGGAGTTCGTGAAGGGCGAATTCCCCGACTTCTACCGGCTCGTGTTTGCGGACCAGCACCGGAAAGCGGGCGAATCGGGCGTATTTCTCGAGTACGCCTGGGTGGTTGTGCCCGGCACTCCCTCATGCGACCCGTGCACGGCTCCCTACCTCACGGAGTTGCGCTCCCTGGGCGCGTTCTGGATCGCGGCGGGACCCGGACCGCCCGGCGACGCGGTCCTCACGCGTCTCCACCTCCGCTACGACGGGCGGCACTTCCCCGAGGACCTGCAGCTCATGATGACGGCCGATCGGGAGAACTGGCAGGCAAGGTACGTCCTTCATCATCCGTACCGCGGCCCGGAGGAATGTCCGCAGTTGGTCGAGTACAGAAAGGGCGTCTGGGAACGCCGCCGAAAGGAGGCGGAGAACTACTGCAGCCTGACCGGCGCCCGGTTCGACGGCATCCGCGCCAAGATGGGCGTCGACGAGCGGTGGTCCGAGCCGAATGAGTCCCTAGTTTGGTGGGAACGGCTCTGGAAGTAGCCGTCACCGCTCTGGCGGATTCTTAGAGGCGGGGCGCGATCTTCTCGACGGCTTCCTTCGAGGTGATCACCGGATACACCTCGAACTCCATGAGGTCGCTCCAGCGAGCCATCCAGGCGTCGAGGAGCGACCGGTCATGGGTTTCCATCAGCTGATAGCAGCGCTCGAGCTTGTCGTCGATCCAGCTCGACACGTAGGCCAAGCCATCGGGCATCATGCGTCCGCTGTCCTTGAAACGCCGATAGACGGGGGCGGCATCCTTGTTCTTGAAGCGCTCGACCACCATGTAGAGGGTCCTCTGCATGGGCGGGCCGAGCACGAGCCTCAGCGCCCGACCGTCGAACGGATCTTCGCGAGATGGTGAAAGCTGTGCCGGACCGCGTGATCCTCGAGGAAGAACTGCGCCGTCAGGGGCGCATCGGCGTTGAGCGAGACGGGCGCGGCGTTATCCAATTGCTCGTCGGAGAACGAGCGTATGGCATCGGCGGCGACCTTGCTGTTCCGCCGCAGGAACTCAACCGCCTCCTGCTTCGAGACCGCGGCGTGCTCCTTGGCGTGCTTCGCGTTGATGTCCGCCACCGCGTCCCAGGTCACGCCGGCAATCGGCTTCCCTGCCCCGAGGGTCTGGGCGAGCTGGATCTCGATCGGGTACATGTTTCCGACGTGGTGCACGATGACCCCGACGGGCCGCCCGTCGTGGGGGATCTTCATCCGCCATTCCGCATCTGAAAGTGCCTCAGCAAATTTCGCTAGATTCGCTGCCCCTTGCTCCAGCCGTTCCGCGAGTGCCTGCGCCCGCCGTCCCATTGTTCCCTCCGGATCTTACAACGTAGGTTGAGGAGTTGAAATGCCCGCCGGTGAGTATAGTGCCGCTCCCCGCCGCCCGCTAGAGGCGCTCGATGTGGTCCACCGTCAGCGTGCAGACGCCGAAATCCTCCTCGACGAGCCCGCTTAGAAGGAACGGCCGCGTGCTCGTAAGAAGGTGGCAGAAGCGGCGGTACGCGTCCGGGAAGAGCGTGGCGTCGTAGATCGCGGTCGTGTCCTCGAAGGCGATGAACTCCATCGGCTCCTTGTCTTTCGTCTGGACGAGCTTCGAGTTCACGTGCCAGCCGAGGATCCGGACGCGGCGGCCCGCGTGGCGGTCCAGGTCGCGGGCCGCGATGACGCCCCGGCCCCGCATCGCGTGCTCATAGGGCTCGAGCGGATGAGCGCTCAGGAGAAATCCGAGCGTCTCGACCTCGTGGCGGAGGACGGTTTGGCGATCGTACGCGGGGGCGCGGGGCGCCTCGACGGGCGGGGCTTGGAAGAGCTCGGGCGCGGGCTCGGCTGCCCGCCCATCGAGGCAGAGCTCCCAGAGCAGCTCGGGCCTCGTTCGTCCGCCCGCGATCGAATCGATGGCGCCCGCTTTCACGAGCAGCTCCGCGTCGCTGGGGCGAAGCGGCACGCGGGCGCGCAGATCCGCGAACGACCGGAACGCTCCCCCGCGCACCCTCTCGGCGAGCAGCGCGTCGAGTGTATCGTGGTGGAGCCCCTTGAGCTGCATCAGCCCCACGCGCACCTCACGCCCCTTCCCCGTGTAGGCGCGCTCGCTCGCGTTCACGTCCGGAGGCAGGATCGTAAGCCCCATCCGCCGCGCTTCGGAGATGTAGGCGAAAGTCGTGTAGTAGCCGCCCTGATTCGAGATCACGGCGGCGATGAACTCGGCCGGGTGGTGCGCGCGGAGCCACCCTGACCGAAACGACACGAGCGCGTAGGAGGCGCTGTGCGGCTTGCAGAAGGAGTAGCCCGCGAAGGAGAGGATCATCTCCCACACCTTGTCGATCACCTCGCGCGTCGCGCCGCGCGCCGCCGCGCCCGCGTAGAACTCGGCCTGGTACGCCCGGAGCGGCTTCAGCGGGCGCTTCTGGCTCAGCGCCTTCCGGAGCCCTTCTGCCTGCGCGAGCGAGAGCCCCGCGAGCTCCATCGAGACCTTGGTCACGTCCTCCTGGTAGCACATGATCCCGTACGTCTCGTCGAGCGTGTGCGTGAGCGCGGGGTGGAGCGGCTCGTACGCGCCGCCGTGGAGGCGCCGGACGTATTCGCGGATGAAGCGGTTCGCGGCGGGGCGGATCATCGACGAGTGGATGACCAAGTGGTCGAAGTCGCCCACGCGCGCCTTCCGCTGGAGCTGTCGCATGGAGCACGACTCGACGTAGAAGACGCCGATCGTCTCCCCGTCCCGCATGAGCCGCTGCGTCTCGGGATCCTCGATCGGGTTCCACGTCCGCTCGTCGATCGCGAGGCCGGTGTTCCGCGCCACCGCCGCGACCGCGTCTCGGATCACGGCGAGCGACCGGTTCCCAAGCAGGTCCATCTTCACGAGGCCGTAGTCCTCGACCTGGTCCTTCTCCCACTGGACGATCGGCACTCCCTTGGGCGCGATCTCGACCGGCACGTGGTCGGCGAGCGAGTCCGGCACGAGCACGACGCCGCCGCTGTGCACCGAGAGGTGGCGCGGGTGCCCCTCGAGCGCGACCGCCTGGGCGAGGATCTCGGGCCACGGCGGCTCGAAGTCGACGTCCTTGAAACGAGGGCGCCCGTCCAAGCGCTCGACCGGATCCTCGAGCCCCCAGTACCCGGCAAGCCGCTTCGTCACGTTCATGATCTCGGCTTCGGGAAGGCCGTAGACCTTCGCGATCTCGTGGATCGCTCCCTTGGCGCGGAAGCCGACGTGGTTCGCGACCATCGCCGCCCGGACGGGCGCGCCGTTCTCCTCGAGCACGGCGAGCTGGATCGCATCCCGCTCGTCCCACGCGAAGTCGACGTCGATGTCGGGCGGGTCCTTCCGCTCGGGCGAGAGGAAGCGCTCGAAGAAGAGGTTGTGCCGCACCGGGTCGACGTGGGTGATCCCGAGCAGGTAGGCCACGATGCTGGCCGCGCCCGAGCCGCGGCCGCAGGTGCGGGGCGTGCGGGACGTGATCGCCTCCACGATCAGGAAGTAGTCGGCGTAGCCCTTCTCGCGGATGATCGCGAGCTCGCGGTCGAGGCGCGCGCGCACGGCGGGGGCGGGATCGCGGCCGTAGCGGTGGAGAATTCCCGCCTCGCAGCGCGCGTGGAGGATCTCAAAGGCGTCTCCCCGCTCGAGCGGATACGAGGGAAATACGGTTCGCCCCATCGGCCAGTCGGCCGCGCACTCCTCGCCTAAACGCATGGCGTTCTCCAGCGCCTCCGGCGCGTGCGGGAAGCGCGCCTCCATCTCGGCGGCGGACGCGAAGGTGCGCGCCGACTCCGCGAGATCGTGGGACGGCACGCGGTCGAGCGTTGAATTCCGGTCGATCGCGCGGAGCACGTGGTGGAGGTGGTGGGCCTCGCGGTGGACGAAGTGCACGTCGTTCGTCGCGACGCAGGGGATCCCCTCGGAGCGAGCCCATTGGCGGAGCGCGCGATCGCCGCGCCCAGGGACGAGCTCGGCGTACGTTGGGAGCGCGTCGCGGAGCGGGGCCAGGAGCGCGCGGTCCTCCGAGAGGAGGACAAGCCCCTCGGCGTGGGCTCGCGTCGAGGCAGCAAGGGAAAAGGCGGGATCGAGGTGCCGCGCGGTGAGGACGCGGCAGAGCGAGCGGTAACCCTCGCGGCCGCGCGCGAGGAGAACGGCGCGCGCGGGGTGCGTACCGTTTCCATCGGCGTTGCGACCGCCGTTGCCATTCGCGCCCGCCGCCTCCACGACCTCGGCACCGGCGATCGGCGTGAGTCCGGCCTCGGCGCAGATCTGGCGGTAGAAGACGAAGCCGTAGAGGGCGTTCGTATCGGTCAACGCGAAGCGGTCCATCCCCCGCTCGCGCGCCGCTTGCGCCAGGGCCTCGAGCGTGTCGACGCCCCGCATCAGCGAGTAGTGGCTATGAACGTGCAGGTGGACGAACGACAAGACCGTGCGCCATCCACGCGGCGGGGACGAGCGCCTCCGTACCGAAGCGGGCGCGAACGCGGTCGAGGGCCGCCTCCAAGGCCCCCACACGCTCCACATCGAATGGCGCGGGGGACGCATCCCTACGGGCGCTTGTCCTCGCTCGCGCTTCGCGCGAGCTGCGGAGGCGCCCTGCGGGATCGTCCCCCGCGTCCTCCCACAGAGAGAGTTGTGTCGCCATTGCCGGCGCCTCCGCTGCCTCGATGCGCAGGCGGCGGATGCGGACGCGGCGGGTGACGGCCCGGTCGAGGAGCGCGAATGCGGCCGCGCGGAGCGCATGCTCGCTCGCGGTCGGGGTCGCGAGCGTTTGGCGCGCGCTGCCCCCGCGGCCGTCCGTGTATGAGATCGAAATCGCCAGCACGCGCGCTTCGGCCCCGCGTGAGCGGAGTCCCACGCCCAGCTCGACGACCAGGCGCGCGAGACGGGCCGCGAGAATACGACGGTCGTTCGTCTCCTGACCCAGTGTCTCCTCGGCAACCGCCACGCGCGGGGGCGCCGCCGTGCGCCGGGGCGCCGCATCCAGCCCCCGCACCTCGCGCCAGAGCGCCCCGCCCGCCGCCGCGCCGAGCGCGGCCAGGAGCTGGGGGGCGGTCAACGTCTGCGCGTCGCGCACGGCGCGGATGTTGAGGAGATCGAGGCGCTCGGCGACCGCCCGCTCGCGCGCCGTCGGCAGCACCCGCACGGCCAGCGGCGCCAGGAATGCGACCTCGCTCCCGGGAAGCACGTCGAGGAGCTCGCCGTCGGGAGCGAGCACCGACGCGGCCACGCGGCTCACGAGGCGCGTCGCGCCGATCCCGAGCGTGGGATGGAGGCGAAACGAGCTTTCGACGCCCCGCCCCGCGGCGGCCGCTCGGTCGCGGGCGTCACCGTGCGTGCGTGCGACGCCTGTCAGATCAAGGACGAATCGGCCCGATGGTCGCGCGCTCCCCTCTTCGGCGAACGGGGCGAACGGCGAGAGCGCCGCGCGGACCGAGGCTGAGATACGTGCGTAGAGATCGGGGTCGGGCGGAAGCGCGATCAGGTCGCGGCAGAGACGCCGCGCGACGACGAGGGGCGTACCCGGGTGAATGCCGGCGGCCCGCGCCTCACGCGACGCGGCAGCGACCCTCGGGCGCGGGGAGTCGGCCGGCGCGAGCGCGAGCGGGCGGCCCACGAGCTTCGGGCAACGGAGACGCTCGGCCTGGATCGCGAAGGAGTCAATGGCGACGTGGAGGATGGTGGATTCCATGGCGTACCTGTCCGGTGGTGGCGCCTACGCATAGCTTCGGAGGAGTCCCACCAGGACGCCTCGAATCTCGACGCGATCGGCCGACACGCGCATGACCTCGAGCGCAGCGTTGGCGGGGTGAAGCTCGACGCGATCGCCCGTGAGGCGGAATCGCTTCAGCGTTGCCTCCCCGTCCACGACCGCGACGACCGTCTGCCCGTTCTCGGCCCGGCGCGCGCGGCGCACCACGACGATGTCGCCATCGTGGATCCCGTCCTCGATCATCGAGTCGCCGCTCACGCGGAGCGCGTAGCGCTCGCCCGCGCCGGTCATCGCGGCCGGGACCGCGATCTCCTCAGGGACCTCGACCGGCTCGATCGGCCGTCCCGCCGCCACTACGCCGAGGAGCGGGATGGTGCCCCCCCCGGCGCGGCGGGCAGGCGGGGCCAGCCACCGCTTCGCGTTGTGAGGCGCCGGCGCCAGGTATCCGCGGCGACGGAGCTGCGTGACCAGCTTCGCGACCGCGTTGAGGGAGGAGACGCCGAGATGGCGGCGAATCTCCTCATAGGATGGGGCAAACCCCTTCCCGCCACGGAAAGCGGTGATGAAGTCGTAAGTGACTCGCTGTCGGGGCGTTAGCAGGACTATTCCCTCTCCGATCTCGTTCGTCTCTGAAGACCTTCGAATCCTCATGCCGGGTTGCCCGAGGCGGCCGCGCGGCGCCCTGTGGCGGCCGTCCGGGAACCCTCCGTGAGGCGGTACGCTAGGCGCGCCCCGCGGATGATGTAGAGAGCGTAGGTGAACAAAAGGTGAAAGTCAAGAGGAAGCAGAATTCAAGAAGCCCGCCCGACTTCGCCTCCAATTTCTGAGTGCCCCCGTGGGGGACGGGAGTACGCTCGAAGGCATGAAGCCCCGCGATAGCCGGCACCCAGATGGAGGTCTGCATGAGGCAATTGTTACTACGGGTAGCGATCTACTTGCTTCTGGCCTCTCCTGCGATTCCCAACCGGGCCGCAGCGCAATACCTTTTCATGGACACCAACGGGGATGGCAGGTGCGACTTTGAGGATTTGATTCAAAGCCCGGTCGACACGATCGACGTATGGCTCGACACGAGCCAGGACGGTCACGGCTCCCCTGCGGTGTGCCCAACCGGTGGAGAGATGAGCATCAGTGGCTATGAGCTCGTCCTCCGCGCGGATACTTACCCGACAGGATCGGTCGCGTTCGGGGTGTGGACGAATCTCATCCCTCAGTTCACTTCCGACCTGGGAACAATCCAGGAGGGCAACCTCTTGCGGGTTGGGCATGCCTCGTTGGGCTCGACCACTAGCCTGCCCGCGGGCAAATATCTTCTGGGCAGGGTTTCCGTTCAGTTCTTCTCGACGAAGTGCAAGAGGGTCGCACCGGCCAACACGGCGGTGATCGGCCAGGAACAGTACGAAACCAAGTTCTACTCGCTGTGCCCAGGCGCGGCGGGGGACTACCAACTCCGACTCGGATCGGACTTCGGCGATTATTGTGAGGTCGGCGACCTCTGCGATGACGTCAAGGGAACGACCTGGGGCAAGATCAAACAGCGGTATCACTAGAGTCGCAGCGGCGGGACGTGGAGGCACCGGATCGCCTCCACGCGCCCTCCGTGGACTTCCTCGACTTCCTCCGGCGGGCACGCGCCTGCTAGGATGCAGGCGTGACCCCGACCACGATCTCGGTCTTTCGCGAGTAATGGCCAGCCTCGCGGTGCAGCTTGAGCCCTGGACGCACATCATGATTCATCACTCGGCAACGGAGGATAGCCAGACCCTCTCCTGGCAGGCGATCCGTCGATTTCATATGACCGACCCGGAGCACCTCTGGGCTGATATCGGCTACCACGCCGGCGTCGAGCTCGTGTTGAAGGAATACGAAGCGCTGATCGGCCGCCCACTCGATCGAGTCGGGGCGCACTGCCCACAGGGCGAAATGAACAACAAGGCCATCGGCATCTGCCTCGTCGGGAACTACGATGCGGCGCCGCCGCCTCAGAAGGCGCTCGAGGTCCTAGGCGATCGGCTCCTGCGGCCCCTGATGCGTCAATGGCACATCCCACCTCAACGCGTCGTATTTCATCGGGACTTTAATCCGACGAAGACCTGCCCCGGCACGGCGTTCACGCGGGAGCTCTTGCTTCGGTACATCCCGGGGGGGATCGTGTGAGGAGGTCCCCCCCGTGAACCCGACCACGATCTCCCTCTTTCGGTCCTTCCGCTCGCCGCTCCCCGAAGTCTGGATCCATCTCACGCGCCAGGAGCACCTCGCGCGATGGTTGGGTATAGCCGAGATGGAGCTCCTGCACGACGGCGAGTTTCACCTCGAGACATGGAACGGGGACGGCGCGACGGGCCGCGTGATCGCGATCGCCCCTCCCGTCCGCCTCGAGCTGGCGTGGCGCCCGACCGCGCTCTCGCCGGAGAGCCACGTCGTCCTCCGCCTCGAGGGCGACGGCCCTGGCTCGCGCCTCACGGTCACGCACGACGGCCTGAAGAGCGAGCCGGAGCGCCGAGCGACGCGCCAGATGTGGAAGGAGGCGCTGGCGGCGCTCCGCGCACTGCTCCACCACGGAACCGACGGGCACGAGTGGGGCGCCGGAATTCCGGTCACCGCGCGCGCCACGGTGTCTCGACCTGCCCCGGAGGTTTGGCCACTCCTCTCGACAGGACCCGGCATCGAGAAATGGGTCGCCCACGTCGAGCGGTTTGACGGCCAGGCTGGCGGGACGTTCCGCCTCACCTCGAAATTTCACGGTCGCGAAATCGTGGAGGAAGGAAGGATCGAGGAGCTGACGCCCGAGGCGCGCATGGTGCTATCGTGGGAGTGGATGGGCGAAGGGTGGGGCGCGCCGACCCGCGTCGAATTCTCGATCGAGGTCGAGCCGCAGGGCGCATCGGTCCTCATCGTGCACTCGGGCTTCGACCGGATCGCCTCGGAGCAGCGCCTGGCGGCAAGGAAGAACTACGTGGCCGCGTGGCCGGAAGTACTCTGGGACTTGAAGCAACTGGTCCCGCCGGCCGCCGCGTAGCGCCTCAGCCCGGCCCTCGCCGCACCGCCCGCCCGCTAGACCTGTAGGACGATCTTCCCGACGTTGCTGCGCGATTCGAGGATTCGGTGCGCCAATCCGGCCTCGGAGAGCGCCATCACCCGGCCGGGCGCGGGATCGATCTCTCCCGCCGCCGCCCACTGAACCAGCGTCTCGAGCACGCGCCGGGCGAGCGCGGTGTTCTCCATGAGCTTCTTCAAGTTGACGCCGTAGAGGCCGCGGCTCGGCGCGAGCAGATCGAGGTAGGTCAGTCGGGGAGCACGGAGGAAGAACGCGATCGCCCCGAGCCATCCGCGATTCGAGATCTGGCCCACGCCGGTGCTGACCACGCGCCCTCCCGGCTTCAGCGCGCGAAGTCCATCCTCGATCGAGCGTCCGCCGATCGAATCGAGCACGATGTCGAACGCGGGACCGCCGAACAAGCGCTTGGAAAGCTTGTGGACGCGCGTGCGGCTCGCGGGGACCACGTGTTTCACGTGCTCCGCGATCAGGCGGCTGCGCTTGAAGTGGGTGCTCGCCGCCGCGACGATCTCGAGGCCCGCCCGGCGGGACAGATCGACCGCGGCCATGCCGACTCCGCCCGCGGCCGCGTGGATAAAGACGCGCATCCCGGGCTCGACCGGGCCGGTGCGATAGAGGGCGATGTACGCGGTGCCGTAGTTGAGCGGAAGCAGGACGGCCGACTGATACGGGATCGAGTCTGGGATCGGGAAGACCTGCCCGGCCGGGACCGCGACCTTCTCCGCGTACCCGCCGTTCGAGTGAAACGCGAGCACGCGCTGCCCCTCGCGGAGCCCGGCGACGTTCTCGCCGACCCGGATGATCTCTCCCGCGGTCTCATGTCCCATGATGTACGGAGGCTTCGGCGCCTCCGGGTTGAGTCCTTGGCGCGAGAGGACATCCGTGAAGTTGACGCCGGCGGTCCGGACCTGGATCAGGACGTCGTGCGGCCCGACCTCGGGGTCCGGGCAGTCCTCGAGGATCAAGCTCTCGGGTGGGCCGGACTTCCGAAGGTAGACCGCGCGCATCGATCCGTTCGCCGTCGTCACCGCGACCGCGCCTTGTCGGTGGAGGTCGATCGCAACCGCCCCGCGAGCTCCTCCACGCGCGCGCGCAGGAGATCTCGAATGCGGCGCACCTCGTCGATCGGCTTCCCCGAGGGATCCGGAATCCCCCAGTCCTCGACCTTCCGGCCGGGATAGTCGCAGAGGGCCGGGTCGTCGCAGCCCATCGAGACCACGACATCGGCGCGGGCGAGCATCTCGGCGTCCACCTTCCTCGGCTTCCGCCCCACGAGATCGATCCCGACCTCGCGCATCGCGTCGATGACGATGGGATGGACCGCCGCGGCGGGGCTCGAGCCGCCCGAGACAGCCGCGTACTCCGGAGCCACCTGCTCGAGGAGGGCCTGCGCCATCTGGCTTCGCCCCGCGTTCTGCCGGCAGAGGAAGAGCACTGTCATGGAACGACTATACCCGATCGCGAAGTCCTATCGCCGTCTCGAAGATTCCGCGCCACATCGCCGCGGTGAGCTTGCCTGTGCTCGTGTTCTGCTGGCTTGGGTGGTAGGAGGCGAGGAGCCAACCGCCCTCCGGAAGCGCGACGCGCGCGCCGTGGGCAAAGACCGGCCGCGGATCGAGATCGGGCTGCCCGAGCGCCCGCCGCGCCTTCACGATCGCTTCAAAGCCGATCTTCCCCAGCGCGAGCCTCACGTGGAGCTTCGGAAGCGCGCGCATCTCCCGCACGAGATACTCCCTGCAGCGGTCGAGCTCGGCGGGCTCGGGCTTGTTCCCGGGCGGCGCGCATCGACCCGCGGCCGTGATGTATACCCCGTCGAGCGTGAGGCCATCGCCGGCGCGCAGCGCATCGGGCCGACTCGCGAGCCTCTGTCGAAACAGCTCCCCGTAGAGCCACTCGCCGGAGCGGTCTCCGGTGAACATCCGCCCCGTTCTGTTCGATCCGTGCGCCCCCGGCGCGAGCCCCACGATGAGGAGCCACGCTTCCGAATCGCCGAACCCGGGCACCGGCCTCCCCCAGTAGGTCTCATCGCGGTAGGCGGCGCGGCGCACTCGGGCCACCTCGGTGCAATACTCGCGCAGTCGCGGGCATCGTTCGCAGGCGGCCACGTCGCTCGCGATTCCTTGGAGCGCTCGGGCGTGGCGATTCGGCGGCATATCTGGGAATATAGCCGCTTCGTCGATCGATCCCGGAGGGTTCATGGATTTGAAAGACTATTTCGAGGCGACCTGGGAGGCGCGTGGCCGCCTTCTCGCCGCGGCCGCCGACCTGAGTCCCGAAGAGTGGACTCGCGATTTCCCCTTCTCATGGAAATCGCTCCGCAACCTCTTCGCCCACGTGATCGAGGTCGAGGGCTCTTGGATCGGGAAGAACATCGAGAAGGGCAACTGGAAGTATCCGGACGAGGATGAGATCGCGCGCCGGTTCGCGACGCCGGAGATGGCCCGAGCGCGTGGGGACGAGATCGCGAAGATGACCCGCGAGGTACTCGCCGCCTACATGCCGGCCAGGCTGCGCGAGATACGGCGCGGGACGCAGATGGACGGCAGCGAGACCACGTTCACGGTGGAGCAGATCCTGACCCACGTCTTCACGCACGAGCTCCGCCACCAGGGCCAGCTCCAGGTGATGCTCCGGTTGCTCGGCAAGCCCGCTCCGAACGCTGACTGGATCTAGGCGGCGGGGGCCGCAGCGGCGCCCACGGCCGCGCCCTAGAGCGAGTCTCCGGGCGACGATGAGATGACGAAGTCGATCTCCGGCAGCGCCTCGATCGCCGCGACAACCTGAAGCGCCTCTCTATCACCCGGGCGCATCTCCAAGAGACGGTGGGCGAATCGTAGCGCTACAGGGTACGCGCCTGGCTTGTTGCAAGAGGTCATCAGGGCCCGGATCGACTCCGGGTCGTCGCGTGCGATCCCGAACGCCTCCAGCGCGGCGTCATCGTTGGGTTGCCTCCGATCGGGAGTAGAGAGAAACAAGGCCACAAGCTGCAATGCGAGGGATCGATCCAGCGGCGGTAGTGGAGCCAGGAGTTGCCTCGCCCGAGTGCTATCGCCGGCGGCGAGAAGGAGCATCGCGGCGATCCTGTGATCGACGTCTCGGTGCGCGGCGTCCATCTGGGGCATCCCGAGCAGGATTCTCATGGCAAGCCCCGTGTGACCGGTCGCGGCGAGGCCGCGCGCGTAGAACCGCACTGCTTTCTGGTATTCGAAGTAGTCGGGCCTCGGCCCGTCTGTGCGCGGGAGGAGCGTGCGGAGGTCGACCTCGTAGACGTCGAGATTGGGAGCGATCCAGAAGAGGTATTCGGCGTGCCGGTTGGGCAAGCGGCGCTCGGGGCGTACGGTGTGCAGCGTTGGGTCGCGATACCAGAGCCGCATCGCCTGAAAGTTGTACATATGAACGTGGATGCTCCGGCGTCCCTGGGCGAGAACGGTCAAGAGCACCTGTGCCCCGGGCGCCAACTTTGGCTCCAGACCCTTGAATTCCTGCTCCAAGCGCCGGAGCGCCCCCGAGGGCGCATCGAAGTTCCGCTCGGTCGGAATCGTGGGAGCGACATCGAGTCCACGGAACCAGACGCCCAGGAGCAGAAACGCGCCGAGCAGCGCGAATGCCCATGCCCCGCGGAGCCGGGAGAGAGCAAACCCCAACCCTATCGCGACGCCCAGAGCCGGAATGCACGAGTAGTACGGGGACCAATGGCGGACGAGCACCGACGTGAGAAGGAGCGGGGGCACCGCGAGCGTGAGGGAGAGCATCGCGATCCTAGCGCCGGAGATCGTTCCCACGTCGCTGTCGGCCGCGGCCCCCCGTGACCGCAAGTATGCGGCCCCAGCAAGAAGGGCAGCCGCGCCCAGCAGGCACAAAGTCCCCCCGCGGGGCCATGAGATCCCGACCAACGTGGGAGGCACGTTGAGCATCGTGAGCAGGCCGTTCCAGAGCGCGGTCCATCGCTCCGGGTTGTCCAGGCCGACGTACCCGGCTCCCCCGCTCGAAAACTTGCGCTGGATCAGGATCCGGATCCCCGGATGAAGGACTGCCCAGCAGACCGCCGCCACGCCGTAGACCGCGAAACGCTTCAGAACCCCGTACGGTCTCCTTCCCAAGAACCAATCGAGTCCGACCAGAGCCGGCAGCGCCGCGATCGCGGTCTCCTTGGACAGCAAGGCGAGCACAAAGCAAGCGCACGCGAGCCACGTTCGATTCGAGAGCTGCAAGTTGAGCGCGCCCAGAAGGAACGCCATCGCCAAGAGGTCCTGCACGCCGCTCACCCAACCCACGAGAATCGGCAACGCCCCGAGAGACGCGAACACGAGGCCGGCGAAGAAGCCGGCGCGCGCGCCTGCCACCCTGCTGGCGAACCGGACGAACAGGATCACCACGACAGCGAGAAGCGCGAGGTTCAGCAGATGCCCCAGCGCGGCGCTGTCGGGGCTCAGGATCGAGAGCAGGCCGAAATAAATCTCGCGCGAAATCGGGCGGTAGAAGATCGACTGAGGGTCGGGAAGGAGAACACCCGCGCGAAACGGCTGAACTCGGTGGAAGAAGAGGTAGTCATCGAAGAGGTACGTGAAACGAAATCCAGGAAGCGCGAGCACGACGGCGACGAGGGCGGGTATCAGTAGAAACAGGCGGGCACGAGCTCGCGACGAGAGTCCCTGCCCTGCCTCGGCCATCGATCCCTGCTCCACGGCGGCATCCTAGCACCGCGTGCGCCGCCGGCCCCACGATCCTAGCCCAGCGCCCGGAGTTGAAATGCGTGCCCCGCATGGGGCAATATAGATGACCGGTCGAGGAGGCCGGCATCCACACATGCAGCCCCTCATCCCACTGCTAACAACAGTACTTCCAGTGCTGTACGCGCTGAGCGTCGCGGCCTATGCCCGTGCCTACGCCGACGAGGCGTCGACGGGCGGCCGCTGGGGCCCCGCCATGCTCCGCGCGGCGCTCCTCGTCCATCTGGTCTACCTCTCGGCGCGCGGCGTCACCGAGGGGCACCTCCCCCTCGCGTCGGTCTATGATTTCCTTTCGGCCACGGCGCTCTCGATCGCGGCGGTCTATGTTTATCTCGAGTTGCGCCAGGGAATCCGGACGACCGGGATCTTCGTTCTCCCGATCGTCTTCCTGATGCAGGTGACCTCCTCGGCGTACGGCGGCGAGCCCGCAACGCGGCAACCGCCCCTATTTCCGATCTGGTTCGAGATCCACACGCTCGCCGCGGTCCTGGGCTACGGCGCGTTCTTTGTCTCGGCGATCTACGGGGTTCTCTTCCTCCTCATGTATCGCGAGATCAAGGGCAACCGCCTCTCGTTCTTCTTCCGGCGCATGCCGCCTTTAGAAACGCTCGGCCGCATGAACGTGAGCGCGGCGAGCGCGGGGCTGGCGCTCCTGGCGCTCGCGATCTTGATGGGGATCGGTTGGGGGCGCCTCGCCGGGGTCGATCTGGCGAAGGATCCCAAGACCTGGCTCACGATCGGCGCTTGGCTCGTCCTCGGCTTCGCCGTCCTCGCGTATCACCGCCTCGGCTGGCGTGGACCGCGGGCGGTCTACGCCTCGCTCGCGGGATTCACCACCCTCCTCGCCTCGCGCGTCGTGACCGACCTCTTCGTCCGCTCGTTCCACACCTTCCGGTGACCCCCGTGGCCGAAACCGAAGCCCCGACCTTCGATCTCTTCTGCGTCGGGCTGAACCACGAGACCTCGCCTCTCGAGATCCGGGACGCGCTGGTCCTGAACGACGAGGAAGTGGGCCGGGCGATCCAGGCGCTGCGCGAGCGGGCCGGCGCGAGCGAGGCGCTCGTGATCTCGACCTGCAATCGAACGGAGGTCTACGCGCGCGGCTCCTCGATCGAGGACCCGCCCGCGTTCGTGGCCGATCTCCTCCGCGAGATCAAGGGCATGGACTTGACCGGTCCCCGCGGAAGCTACCTCTACGCGTACCGGGAGCCCGACTCGGTGCGGCACCTGTTCCGCGTGGCGTGCGGGCTCGACTCGCAGGTGCTGGGCGAGCCGCAGATCACCGGACAGGTCAAAGACTCGCTCTCGCTCGCCGCGAAGCTGGGCGGGACCGGGCCGGTGATCGAGCGGCTCCTCGACGCCGCGCTCCGCTCGGCGAAGCGGGCGCGCACCGAGACCGGGATCGGGCGCGGCCCCATCTCGAGCGCGTACGCCGCGGTCGGTCTGGCGGGCAAGGTGTTGGGCTCCCTCTCGGACAAGCGCGTCCTCCTGGTCGGCGCGGGCGAAATGGCGACGCTCGCGGCGCGTCACTTCCAGGAGGCGGGCGTCACGCAGTTCGTGGTCGCCAATCGCGGCCGGGAGCGCGGCGAGGCGCTCGCGGCGGCGATCCCGGCGAGGGTCGTCTCGCTCGAAGCGATTCCGGTCGTGCTCCCCGGCGCTGACATCGTGATCGGGGCCACGGCTTCCCAGCAGCCGCTCGTGCACGAGCCCGCCGTTCGCTCCGCGATGAAGATCCGGAGAAATCGCCCGCTTCTCTTCCTCGATCTCGCGGTGCCGCGGGATGTCGACCCGCTCGTCGCGAAGCTGCCCAACGTCTTCCTCCACGATCTGGACGCCCTCGGCGTCCTGGTCGGGCAGAGCCTCGCGCAACGACGCGCCGAGGTTCCGAAGGTCGAGGCGATCATCGAGGACGAGCTGGCTCGATTCCTCAAGTGGCACGGATCGCTCGCGGTGAAGCCGACCGTGACCAAATTCCGCGGCCACTTCGAGCGCGTCGCCCGCGAGGAGCTGGAGCGCCATCGCGCCCGCTTCCGCCCCGAGGACCAGGAGGCGCTCGACGCGCTCGTGCACGGCATCGTCCAGAAACTCCTCCACCGGCCCACCACGCGGCTCACGCGCCCGGACGCGGAGGGCGCGAAGGGAATCGCGAGGATCGACGCGGTCCGGGACCTGTTCGGAATCGACCCCGAAGAGAGCGATGCGGATCGGGACACGCGGTAGCACCCTCGCCCTCGCGCAGAGCGGCCAGGTGCGCCGCCTGCTGCCCGGCGGCGAGGGGGCGCACGAGCTCGAGGTCATCGAGACCTCGGGCGATCGGAGCCCGCAGGCATCCCTGCGCCGAATCGGCGGGAAGGGCGTCTTCTCCAAAGAGATCGAGGTGGAGCTGCTCGAGGGGCGGATCGATATCGCGGTCCACTCGCTGAAGGACCTCCCCACCGAAGAAACGCCCGGGCTGTCCCTCGCGGCGCTCCTGAGAAGGGAGGACCCGCGCGACGCTCTGGTCGCGCGCGATCGTCACCCCCTTGCGAACCTTCCGCCCGGCGCGAAGGTCGGGACGTCATCGCTCCGGCGCCAGTCGCAGCTCCTCGCTCGGCGGCCGGATCTCGCGGTCCAGGATCTACGCGGAAACGTCCCGACGCGAATCGCGAGGGTGAAGGAAGGGCGCCTTGACGCGGTCGTCGTCGCGGCGGCCGGGCTCCATCGCCTTGGCCTCACCCACGAAGCGTCGGAGCTCCTGGACGAAGCGTGGATGCTCCCCGCGCCGGGACAAGGGATCCTCGCGCTCCAGATCCGCGCGGATGACAGGAAGACCGCCGAGGCCATACGAGGTCTGGAGGATGCCTCCTCGCGGGCGGAGGCGACCGCGGAGCGGACGCTCCTATCCGGCCTCGGGGGAGGATGCCTCGTGCCGGTCGGCGCGCGAGGGCTCGCGCGGAACGGCCGGATCGTCCTGACCGCCTTCGTCGGCCATCCCAGCGGACGTCCCTCGCTGCGGTCGAGCCTCGAGGGACCGATGGCGGGGGCCGGGGATCTGGGACTCACGCTGGCCTCTTCCCTCCTCCGCGAGGGCGCGAAGGAGATCCTCGACGAAGTGCGGAGCGACGAGATCTTCCCGTGAGCGCGCTCTTCGTGATCGCCCGGGAGGATCCGATGGACGCGCGGCTCGCGGCCGACGCGGAGCGCCTCGGCTGGAGCGTGCTCCGCCTTCCCCTGCTCGCCACGGAACCCGGACCGGACCGCGCCCGATTTCTCGATTGGCTCCAAACGCCGCCGCCGGGCTCCGTGATCGCGTGGACCAGCCGGCGCGCGGCGGAAGCGCTGGCCGAGATCGCCCTGCCGCGCTTCCGCGAGACCTTGGCGCGGATGGCGCTCTTCGCGGTCGGCGAGGAGAGCGCCGCCGCGATTCGAGAGGCAGGATTCACCGTCGATTTCCTTTCCAGCGGAGGAGGGGCGGCGGCTCTTGCCGACTGGATCCTGGTTCACCGCGACTCGCTCGGCATCGCGCGGGTCGCATTTCTGCACGGCGACAAGGCGCTTCCGACCCTGCCCGACGCGCTTCGCGCCGCGAAGCTCGAGATGACGCCGTTCGAGCTCTACCGAACCCGCTTCCTCTCGCCCGACGTGCGCGAGCTCACGGCGGCGGTCGAGACCGGCAGGCCGGTCACGCTGGCGTTTTGGAGCCCGTCGGGCATCGTGGCGCTCGAACGGCTGCTCTTGCCCGATACGCTCGCGATGCTCCACCGGGACGCGGAGGTTCTCTCGCGCGGGGAGACGACCTACCACGCTCTGGTCGACCGGGGATATCAACGGGCCGTGGCCGTGGTCCCGACACCCGGGGCGTTCGACGCGATCGCGCTCGAGGCCTTACAATCAAGGCAGAGGACCGCCCGATGACCTATCCCCAGACAAGGCTCCGCCGGCTCCGCGCCACGCCGGCCCTCCGCGCGCTCGCGCGCGAGACGTCGCTTACCGCGGCCGACCTCGTCCAGCCCCTCTTCGTCTGCCACGGCGAGAAGGTGCGGCGGCCGGTCGCATCGATGCCGGGACAAGCGCAGCTCTCGGTGGACGAAGCGGCCCGCGAGGCCGAGGCGCTCGCGAAGGCGGGAGTCGGAGGCGTCATTCTCTTCGGTCTCCCGGCCACGAAGGATCCGGAAGGACGCGAGGCGTACGACGAAAAGGGCATCATCCCGAAGGCGCTTCGAGCGCTCCGGGAGGCGGCGCCCGATCTGCTTCTCTGGGCCGATGTCTGCCTCTGCGAATACACCGACCACGGCCACTGCGGAATCCTGAACGGGGATCAGGTCGACAACGACCGGACCCTTCCGCTCCTCGCCCGCGCGTCGGTCGCGTACGCCGCGGCCGGCGCCGATTTGATCGCGCCGAGCGATATGATGGACGGGCGAGTCGGCGCGATCCGCCGCGCGCTGGACGAGGCGGGCCATGCCGGGACCCCGATCGTCGCCTACTCGGCCAAGTACGCGAGCGCCTTCTATGGTCCCTTCCGCGAGGCGGCGGAGTCGGCGCCGAAATTCGGCAACCGCTGCGGCTACCAGATGGACCCGGCCAACTCGGACGAGGCGCTGCGCGAGGTGGCGCTCGATCTCGAGGAGGGGGCCGACATGGTCATGGTGAAGCCGGCGCTTCCCTACCTCGACGTGATCCGGCGCGTGAAGGACCGTTTCGGCGTCCCGGTCGCCGCGTACAGCGTCTCGGGCGAGTTCGCGATGATCCGGGCGGCCGCGGAGAACGGCTGGCTCGACGGCGAGCGGGCGGCCCTGGAGACCCTGACCTCGATCCGCCGCGCCGGAGCCGACGTGATCCTTACCTACTTCGCGAAGGAGATCGCCCCGGTCCTGGGAAGGGTGGAAGCATGAAGGAGGCGCGCGTCCTTCCCAAGACCTCGGAAAGCGAGTCGCTCCACCGCCGCGCGCTGGGCCTCTTCCCCGGCGGGGTCAACTCGCCGGTCCGCGCCTTCCAGGGCGTGGGCGGGACGCCGCGGGTGATGGTCTCCGCGCGCGGCGCCGTCATGCGGGACGCGGACGGCAACCAGCTGCTCGACTACGTGCTCGGATGGGGACCGTTACTCCTGGGGCACGCGCACGCCGACGTCGTCAAGGCGGTGGAGCGGCAAGCCCGCGAGGGAACGCTCTACGGGGCGACGACGCCCCTCGAGATCGAGCTTGCCGACCGCGTGCAGCGCTTCTATCCGGCGGCGGAACGGCTCCGGTTCGTTTCTTCCGGAACCGAGGCCGCCATGAGCGCGCTCCGCCTGGCGCGCGCCGCAACGAAGCGAAACGTCTTCGTCAAGCTCGACGGCTGCTATCACGGCCACGCCGATCCGTTCCTGATCCGCGCGGGATCGGGCCTCGCAACCCTGGGAACGCCCGATTCGCCCGGCGTTCCGGAATCGACCGCCTCCGACGTCCGCGTCGGCACGTTCAACGATCTCGCTTCGATCCAAACCCACTTCGACCGCGAAGGCGATTCGATCGCGGCGGTCATCGTGGAGCCGGTGGTCGGAAACCACGGCGTGATCCCGCCCGCGGCCGATTTCCTTCCCGGCCTTCGCGCGCTCTGCGACCGCCACGGCTCGATCCTGATCTTCGACGAGGTGATGTGCGGCTTTCGCGCGGCGCGGGGCGGCGCCGCGGAGCTCTACGGCGTGAAGCCGGACCTGGTGGCGCTCGGCAAGGTGATCGGCGGCGGGCTTCCGGCGGCGGCGTTCGGCGGCCGGAAGGAGCTCATGAAGCTCGTCGCGCCGGAGGGACCCGTCTACCAGGCCGGTACCTACTCGGGGAACCCGATCGCGATGGCCGCGGGGAACGCGGCGCTCCAGGTGCTGGAAGCCGATCCTGGAATCTTCCGCCGCGCCGAGGCGCGGACCGGCCTCCTCGCCGCGGGCCTCCGGGAAATCCTCCAGCGGCGCAAGCTCGCCGGTACCGTGAACTCCGTCGGCTCCATGTGGACCATTTTCTTCGGCGTCGGGCGCGTCGCCTCGATGGCCGCCGTGCGGACGGCCGACAAGGGACGTTACGCCCGGTTCTTCCACGGCATGCTCGAGCGGGGCATCTATCTGCCGCCGTCGGCTTTCGAGAGCGCGTTCCTCTCCGACGCCCACACCGACGACGATATCGACCGCACGCTGGAAGCGGCGGACGAGGCCATGGAGGGACTCGTTCCTCCGAGCGTGCCGCAGCGAGACGCTCACCGAGGCTCCGATCTGGATCATGCGCCAGGCCGGGCGATACCTCCCCGAGTACCGGGCGGTCCGCGAAAAGCATTCGTTCCTCGACGTCTGCCGCACTCCGGAGATATGCGCCGAGGTGACCGCGCAGCCGATCGAGCGCTTCGGCTTCGACGCGGCGATCATCTTCCAGGACATCCTCGTTCCCCTGATCGGCATGGGCGTCCCGATCGAGTTCGATCCGGGCCCGCGCCTGGGCCTTCAGATCCAAAATCGCGAGGACGTAGCGCGGCTCAAGTGGGAGGGCGCCGCCGCGGGCACGCCCCACATCAAGAAGGTGATCCGGGCCGCGCGCGAGCGTCTACAGGGACGGGTGCCGGTGATCGGCTTCGCCGGCGCTCCGTTCACGATGGCGGCCTATCTCATCGACGGTGGAGGCTCGCGCGATCTCGCCCGCACGCGCAGTTTCCTCGCCCACGATCCGGAGGGATTCGCGCGACTCTTAGAGATCCTCTCGAACGCGACCGTCGATTACCTGCGCGCGCAGATCGAGGCCGGGGTCGGCGCCGTCATGCTCTTCGATACCCAGGCCGGCTGGCTCCCTCCCCCCGAGTTCGCGCGCACAGCTGTGGCCGCCGCCGACCGCGTGATCCGCGCGCTTCCGAGGGAGACCCCTTCGATCTACTTCGCGCCCGCCCCTTCGGTGGGCCAGCTCGAGGCGCTCCGCCCCATCACGGCGGACGTGGTCGGGCTCGACTACCGCGTATCGCTGGCGCACGCGCGGGCGATTCTCGGAAACTCGCAGGCCGTCCAGGGAAACCTGGATCCGGCCGTGCTCCTGGGACCGGGCGAGGAGATCGTGGTCCAGGCCGAGGCGATCCTGCGCGAGAACGGCGGCCGCCCCGGCTTCATCTTCAACCTGGGCCACGGCATCTTCCCGGACACGCCGGTCGAGAACGTGAAGCTCCTGGTCGACACGGTGAAGCGCTACCGGTCGCCGGTCGGAGGCGTCGGGTGAGCCGGTCCTCCGCGCAGATCACCGCCGCGCTCCTCGCGAAGTACGATCGCCCTGGGCCGCGCTACACGTCCTATCCGACCGCGATCGAATTTCACGAGGGGTTCACGCCGGAGCGCTACCTCGAGAAGCTGGACGAGGCGGCGCGCGCCGCCCAGGAGCCGCTCTCGCTCTACGTGCACCTTCCCTTCTGCCGCGAGCGCTGCACCTTCTGCGGCTGCAACGTCATCATCACGCAAAAGGCGGGCGTGGCCGACGCCTACCTGGACGACCTGGAGCGCGAGATCGACCTGGTGGGCGCGCGCCTCGGGAAGCGGACCCGCGTGGTCCAGTACCACTGGGGCGGCGGCACGCCGACCTACCTGACTCTGGATCAGATACGCCGGGTCTGGCGCGCGACGGCCGCGCGATTCACGTTCGAGCCGAATGCTGAGATCGCGATCGAGGTCGATCCGCGCGTCACGACGCGGGACCAGGCCGACCTGCTCCGCGAGCTCGGGTTCAATCGGATCTCGATGGGCGTCCAGGACTTCGATCCCGACGTCCAGGAGGCGGTGAATCGCCGTCAGACATTCGAGCAAACGCGGGACCTTCACCTCTACCTCCGTGAGCTCAAGATCGAGTCGATCAATTTTGATTTCATCTACGGGCTGCCGCACCAGACGCCCACCACCTTCCGGAAGACGATCGAGCTGGCCCTGGACCTTCGTCCCGACCGGGTCGCGTGCTACTCGTACGCGTTCGTGCCGTGGATCAAGGCGCACCAGAAGGCGATCCACCTCGAGGATCTCCCGCCGCGCGAGGTCAAGCTGGAGCTCTTTGGGATCGCGCACGAGCTATTTGTCGGGGCCGGCTACCAGCAGATCGGCATGGACCATTTCGCGCTCGCGACGGATTCCTTGGCCGTCGCCGCGAGGGATCGCACGCTCTTCCGGAATTTCATGGGCTACACAACCCACCCCGCGTCGGACACCGTCGGCTTCGGCCTCTCCGCGATCGGCGACCTCGGGGGCGCGTTCTCGCAGAACACGAAGAAGCTGAACCGCTACAGGGACGCGCTCGACCAAGGCCGCCCGCCGATCGAGCGGGGCTTCGAGCGGAGCCGGGACGACGAGATACGCCGAGGCGTGATCCAGAGCCTCATGTGCAATTTCCATCTCGACATCCCGGCGGTCGAGCGGGCGCACGGGATCGATTTCGCCGCCTATTTCGCCGACTCGCTCCGGGCGCTCGACGAGGGACCTGCCGCGAACGGGTTCGTCGTCCGCACGCCCTCGGCCATCGAGGTCACGGAGCCGGGGCGGCTCTTCGTGCGGAACGTCTGCATGGAATTCGACGCGTATCTGAAAGGGCGGGAGGGCGAGAAGCCCATCTTCTCGCGCACCGTCTGAAAACCGGGATCCTCCTCTTGAACCTGGGCGGACCCGACCGCCTGGAGTCCGTCCGCCCGTTTCTCCTGCGCCTCTTCAAGGACCGGGAGATCATCCGCCTTCCCGGCGGCCGGATCGGCCAGGCCATCATCGGGCGAATGATCGCCTATGGCCGCACCAAAGAGGTCCAGGAGAACTACCGGAAGATCGGGGGCGGCTCCCCGATCGTGGCCTGGAGCACGCTCCAGGGCCGGGGGCTGGCGGACCGGCTTCGGGCGCGCGGGCACGACGTGGAGTACGCGCTCGCGATGCGCTACTGGAACCCTACGACCGACGACGCGCTCCAGGAGCTGGAGGGGAAGAGGGTCGATCGCCTCCTTGCGCTCACGCTCTACCCGCACTACTCGGTGGCGTCGACCGGCTCGAGCGTGGGCGAGCTCCACCGCGCGATGAAGCGGCGCGGGACGAAGCTCCCGCTGGACATCATCGACCGCTGGTACGACCACCCCGGATACGTCGAGGCGCTCGTGCAGCGCACGCGCGCCGCGCTCGCCGGCTTTCCACGCGGCGCGCGGCCGACGATCCTCGTGAGCGCCCACGGGCTCCCCAAACATTTCATCGACTCCGGCGATCTCTACTGCGATCACATTGAGGCGACGATGAAGGCGGTGCTGGCGCGCTTTCCGGAGCACCCGCACGTGCTCGCGTACCAGAGCCGCGTCGGCCCCGTTCCCTGGATCGGGCCTAGCACCGACCAGGTCATCGACCGGCTCGCCGAGGCCGGGGTGAAGGACGTGCTCGTGATCCCGATCAGCTTCGTGTCGGACCACGTCGAGACGCTCTACGAGGTGGACCTTCTATACGGCGACCGGGCGCGGGCGCGGGGCATCTCGAATTTCCGCCGCATCGATTCGCTGAACGACTTTCCGCCGTTCCTGGACGCGCTCGCCGATCTGGTCGAGCCCCGCCTCGCCTGATGCGGGTCGCCGTCGTCGGGGCCGGGCTCGCGGGCCTCGCCGCCGCCCACTTCCTTCGCCGGGAGGCGGCCCGACGCGACATCCGCCTCGACCTCGCCGTCTACGAAGCCTCGGCGCGGGCCGGAGGGCGGATTCGCACGGTCGAGGACCATGGCTATCGGATCGAGTGCGCCGCGAACGGTGTCCAGGGCGATGACGGCGCGGCGGCCCGGCTGGTGAAGGATCTGGGCCTCGCGGGAGAGCGGGTGAAGGCATCGCCCGGAGCCGCGCGCCGCTACCTAGCGTGCCGGGGCTCCCTCCATCTTCTTCCGACGTCCCCTCCCGCGCTCCTCTCGTTCGGGGCCATCTCGCCCCGCGCGAGGCTCCGCGTTCTCGCCGAGCCGATCGTGGCGCGCCGCGTCGCGAGGGAGGAAACCGTGCTGAAATTCGCTTCCCGCCACGTCGGGGAGGAGGCCGCGCGCGCGCTGGCCGGCGCGGCGGTGCGCGGAATCTTCGCGGGAGACGCGGCCAAGCTCTCGCTCGACTCGGCATTCCCGCTCATGCGAGAGATGGAACGGAAGCACCGCTCCCTTTTCCTCGCAATGTCGCACGCGAAGAAGCAGTTGGGCGGGCGGGGGCTCTGGAGCCTTCGGGCCGGAATGGGGGGTCTTGTCCGGGCACTCGCGGATTCCACTGAAGCGAGGCTCCGCCTGAACGCGCCGGTCCTCTCGATCGAGCGGACGGACGAGAGCCAGCGCGCAGGGGATAGCCAGTGGACAGGCGAAGGGAAGCCCCCTGGATGGCGCATCCGCCTCGCGAGCGGGGAGCGGACCGAGGCCGACGCGGTGATCGTCACCACTCCGCCCAAGGCGGCGGCCGCGCTCTTCCGGCAGCTCGAGCCCGAGATCGCGCGCCGCCTTTCGACGATCGAGTCGGCGGGCGTGGCGGTGGTCGCGCTCGCCTTCCTGCCCCAAGCGTTCCGCTCGAAACCGGACGGCTACGGGTTTCTGGTCGCGCCAGGAGAGGATCTCGAGATCCTTGGCGCGGTCTTCGAGTCGAATCTCTTTCCCGAGCGCGCCCCCAAGGGACGGATCCTCGTGCGGGCGATGATGGGCGGCGTCGACCGGCCCGAGCTTCTCGCCCGAACCGATGCCGAGCTGGTCGCGCTCGCGATGAAAGCCCTCGACCGGACGCTGGGCCTGGCGATCGGTCCGGAGCGGACGTGGGTGATCCGCCAAGAGGAGAGCATCCCCCAATACGTCCTGGGGCATCGCTCGCTTGTCGGCTCGATCGCGAGCGGGCTGGACGCGCTCCCCGGCCTGTACGTGACCGGAAACGCGTACCGCGGCGTCTCGGTCGGCTCGGTCATCGAGGACGCCGCGCGGGTCGCGACCCGCGCGCTCAGCTGACCTCTACTTTCTCCCGCCACCCGGAGAGGCGATCACCACCCACGCGCGCATCCTGGCCTTGAGGGGCGAATCGCCGTAAGGGCCGCGGAGTGCTCCCTCGACCGCGGCGATCACGGTGCCCACCTCGACGCCACCCCGCTCCTGGATGGCGTTCACCACCGGGTTTCCCCGGACGAGCCCGACGGCGACATGCGCCGCCGATGGCGACCTCGACTCCATCCCGACGCTCTCGATCTGGACGTCGGCGAATCCCGCCTGGCCGAGCATCGACCGGATCAGCGCGGAATCGTGGAAGCCAAACGGAATCATGTAAAACTGGGGAGGGTCGACCGGGAAGAATCGGGCGATCACCTCGTGGGCGGTCCGCCCCAGGTCGTTCTCCTCGATCTTGTCCCACACGTTGAAGGCGAAGACCCCACCCGGCCGGAGCACCCGCCTCGCCTCCTTCATCGCCGCGAGCTTGTCGGGGACGAACATGACGCCGAACTGGCACACGACCGCGTCGAAGGAAGCGTCGGGGAATGGGAGCGCGGACGCGTCGGCCTGGCGCCACTCCAGTCCGGGCGCTGCTCCGACCTTCGAGCGGGCATAGTCGACCATCGGCTGGTTCAGGTCCGTCGCGACGAGCCGCTTGGGCCTGAGCCCGTCCAGGAGGGCCCGGGTTACGATCCCGGTGCCGCATGCGACCTCGAGCACATCCTTCGGGCCGCGCGGCTTCAGCCGGTTCACGAGATCGGCCGCGTACGGCTCGAACAGGACCGCCCCCAGATGCTTGTCGTAGATCTCGGGGATCAAACCGTCAAAGGTGACGTTCGCTTCCTGCATCATCATTCCTCCTATTTCCCCTCGTACTCGCAACGCGCCTCGCAGGTCTCGTGGACCGTCACCCGGGCGAGTAGCGGGAGCTTTGGCTTCAACCGTTCCCAGATCCAGGCACAGAGGTTCTCGGAGGTCGGGTTCTCCAGGCCCTTGATCTCGTTCAAGTAGTAGTGGTCGAGCTGAAGCCGCAACGGCTCGATCGAGTCCTTGATGTCGCCGAAGTCGAGCAGCCAGCCGGTCTCGGGATCGACCTCCCCTTCCACCTGGACCTCGACGCGGAACGAGTGCCCATGGAGCCGGCGACACTTGTGCCCCGCCGGCGCCTTGGGCAGGAGGTGCGCCGCCTCGAACGTAAAATCGCGCGCCAGCCGGACCCGCATCAGTGGAGACCCGAGAGCTTGTGGGTCTGAGGAATCAGCCTGGCCCCGGGATAGCGATCCCACGGCCACGATTCGAAGAGCGCCTTGCCGCTGCCGCGCGCGTGCTCCGGCTGGAGCACCACGGCGCCGACGTACCCCAGGGCGTCCAGAACCGCAATCGCGTCCTCGACATCGCGCTCATCCTGGATCACGAACTTGAACTGCCTCTTCTCCGGAGGCACGCTCAGGAACCGCCGCAGCCGGGTGACCTGCTGCTCCACGGGATCGCCGTCGAACGTCTCGGCGCTTCGGCCCTTGGGCGATACGGTCCAGAAGTCGATCCATTCGAAGAGCTCCTCGACGACGCGGGCCCCGCTCGTCTCGATCGAGATCCAGTATCCGGCCGCCTTGAGCTCCCGTAGGAGCCATAGGAGCGACGCCTTGGGCGCGATGACCGGTTCCCCGCCGGTCAGACAGACGCGCCGCGTCGAGGGGTGCCCGACGACCGCTCCGCGCACGCTCTCGGGCTCCATCTCCTCGAAGCGGCCCACGCCGGTGTGGGTGAGCGCCTCGGGCTGGTCGCACCAGACGCAATGGAGGGGGCAGCCGTAGAACCGGACGAAGACGGTTCGCTCGCCCACGTGAAGGCCCTCTCCCTGGACGGAAAGGAAGATCTCGTTCACTCGGAATGACGGGAGGCGCTCCATGCCCCGATGATAGCCTGTTCGCTGGCCCGTTGACCTCCCCTTTGGGCCTGCGTATCATTCGTGGTCGGAACCGTCCCGACGGTGCGGGCGGGGCCAGGGATTCAAGCGGATGGAGGCTGGAAGGTCATGTCGAAAGCCAATTACGCGGATTTGCCCATCAACCACAGCGAGGAGCCGATCCGGCTCTTCAAGTCGGATTTTCTCGAGTTCTTCACCCACATCCACCCGGCCGTCGTGCTGCTCCTCTACGTCCCGGTCGTGGTCTTCTTCCTGGCCCGCTCGTACGCGGAGTGCGTCTCGGCGGGATCGCTGACGCCGCTCTGGGGCGGATACGTGGCGGGGATCCTCGTGTGGTCGTGCTCGGAATACCTTCTTCACCGCTTCCTCTTCCACTACGAGCCGAGCCAGGCGTGGCTGAAGCGGGTCTGGTACCTGATCCACGGCGTCCACCACGAGCAGCCGCAGTGCAAGACCAGGCTCGTGATGCCGCCGATCCTGAGCGTCCCGCTGGCGTTCCTCTTCTACGGGCTCTTCCACCTGGTGGTCGGCATGGTCCTCGGCGCTCCCACCTGGACCGGCCCGCTCTTCGCGGGCTTCATCACCGGGTACATCATGTACGACATGACCCACTACGCGACGCACCACCTCTCGATGAACTGGGGTTTTCTCAGGTTTCTGAAGCGCTACCACCTCCTCCACCACTACAAGACGCCGGACGTCCGGTTCGGCATCAGCTCTCCCATCTGGGATTTCGTCTTCGGCACGAAGCCGCCGAAGGGCTCCTGAAGTCGCGGCGCGGGCGACACCGCTAGTCCCGATGGGACTCCTCTCCGCGTTCGTGGAGTGGCTGCGGCGGACCATCCAATCCGTTCAGGAGTTCACCCTCTTCAGCATCGATGTCATCCGGGCCACCTTCTCCCCGCCGTTCTACGGCCGGGAGATGGCCCAGCAGCTCTATTTCGCGGGGATCGGCTCCCTTCTGATCGTCGTCGTTTCCTCGGTCGTCGCGGGTCAGGCGCTCGCGCTCCAGCTCGTTCGAGAGCTGGCGGCGTCGGGCGCGAAGAGCCAGCTCGGGCATTTTCAGGTGATCTCGGTGGTCCGGGCGCTGGGGCCGATCTTGACCGGGATGGTGGTCGCCGCGCGAATGTCGGCGGGGATCACGGCGGAGATCGGCGCGATGCGCTCGAGCGATCAGATCGACGCGCTGGTCGCCTTCGGCGCCGACCCGATGAAGCGGCTGGTCGTGCCGCGGCTCGTCGCGCTGCTCGCGGCCCTGCCGGCTCTCGTGATCATCGCGGACACCCTCGGCGTCCTCGGGGGCGGGCTGGTCGGCACGCAGTACCACCTGACGTGGGACACCTACATGAACGGCGTCCTCAAGTACTTGACCCCCAAGAACCTGCTGGTCGGCATGATCAAGCCGTTTATCTTCGCGATCATGATCGTGATCGTGGCATGCTGGAAGGGCTTCACCTCGGCGGGGGGCGCCAAGGGCGTAGGCGTCTCCACGACCCAGTCGGTTGTCATCTCGTCGGTGGGCATCCTGGTCACGGACGGGATCTGCACGCGGCTGATCTTCAAGCTACTCCATTGGTGACGGCATGATCGAATTTCAAGACGTGAACTATACGATCGGGGATCGGTTGATCCTCTCGGGCGTCAGCTTCGCGGTTAAGCGCGGCGAGACCCGCGTGATCCTGGGCCCGTCCGGCTCGGGCAAGAGCACGGTCCTGCGCCTTCTCATGGGCCTGGTCCAGCCGGACAGCGGCAACATCATCGTCGACGGCGAGGACATCGCCGCGGTGGACGAAGAGCAGCGCCGGCGAATCCGGCGGAAGATGGGGGTCGTCTTCCAGCAGGGTGCGCTTTTCGATTCAATGACCGTGGGAGAAAACGTGGGCTTCTCGCTCCTGGAACAAGCGGATGCGGACGAGGAAGGGGTCGAGGGAACGGTGAAGCACTTCCTCTCGCTCGTCGGTCTCGAAGAATACCTGATCGACCGGATGCCGGACGAGCTGTCCGGCGGGATGCAGCGGCGCGTGGCGATCGCCCGCGCGCTGGCCGCACGGGACCCGCAGATCCTTCTCTACGACGAGCCCACGACCGGGCTCGATCCTCAGGCCTCCGAGCGGATTACCGACCTGATCGTCCAGCTTCGCGACACCATGGGCAAGACGTCGATTATGGTGACGCACGATATTGCCGATGCATTCAAGGTGGGAAACCGAATCACCATGCTCCATGAGGGGCGGGTCGTCTTCGACGGGCCGGCGGCGGACCTCAATCGCGCCCAAACCCCCTTCATCACCCAATTCCTGGCCCCATTTCGGAAGGCGGTCGCGGCCGCCAGCGCGCCCGTGGCGGGCGCTAACCGCCCCGCCCAGGCTCCCCCACAGTTCGGAGGAACCTCGTGAAGCGAACCGGTCAGATTCCCTTCATGGGGCTCAAGATCGGAATCTTCGTCTTCATCGCCAGCGTGCTCCTGCTGTGGGCGACGTTCCAATCGGGAAGCTTCAGGCTGGGCAAGGAGGAGGACATCGTGGTCCGCTTCCCCAGCGTGGGCGGGCTCGAGGAAGGCGCCGTCGTGCGGCTGAACGGCGTCCCGATCGGGGTCGTGCGGGACATCTCGCTCACGCCGCAGGGGAACGATGTCGCGGTCAAGCTCGGGGTCAAGAAGGGGACAAGGGCACGGCTCCACGAGGGCGCCTCCGCCCGAATCACGACGGTCGGATTCCTCGCGGAGCTCTACGTCGAGCTGAACGGCGGGAACGAGGCGGCTCCGCCGATCCGGAACGACGCCGAGATCACGCCCGGCCTGCTCGCGGACCCGGCCGTGATGATGAACAAGGTGAAGTCGATGGCGGATACGCTCGACATCATGCTCTCCAACCTCACGAGCGCGAGCCGCTCGCTGGTCCATGGCAAGGGGACGCTGGGGCGCCTCTCGCAGGACGACCGGCTCTACGAGCAGATGGTCTCGCTCACGCACGAAGCGACACAGCTCACTTCGCGCATGAATGAGAATCAGGAGCGGATCTCCGGCCGCCTCTACACGCTCACTGGAACGCTCGACAGCCTGACCTACCAGATGCAGCACGGGAACGGAACGGTGGCGCGGCTTCTGAACTCCGACGAGCTCCACCAGAAGCTGGCCTCGAGCAGCGCCCGGCTCGACTCAATCTTATCGATCGTCGAATCGGGCAAGGGTACGTTTGGACGGATGATGGCCGACACCGCGCTCTTCGACGACACGAAGGCGCTGGTCGCCTCGATGAAGCGGTTGATGGCGGAGATCGAGAAGAACCCGAAGAAGTACCTGAAATTCAGCGTGTTCTAGATACCGCGCGGACGAAACCGGCTACTGCACCTTGACGAAGCGGCGGCTCGAGCGATGGCCTGCCGCCCCTGCCTTCACGAAATACACGCCCGTGCCGCACATCGATCCGTTGTAGCGCCGCCCGTCCCATGTGATCTCGTTGGGCCCGGCCGCCAACGTCATCCCCGCCGCCAGGCGGCGCACGAATCGTCCTTGCACATCGTAGATCGCCACGTCGACCCGCTCCGCGCGATCGAGCGTCAACTGAACCGAAGCTTCAGCGCTGAACGGGTTCGGGACCACGCGATCGAGGCGAAAACCCGGGCTGCCGCGCCCCGTGTCGACGGAAGTGACAGCGGGAGGATCGGCGGCCTGGATGTGGATGACCGTGTCCCGGCAGGCCTGGTTCTGGTGCAGGGAGATATCGATGTCGATCTTTGGAAACTCCCCTCCACCTTGGACCAGCCCGCTATCGAAATGCTTGGACGGCTGATTCCCGATGAAGAGATCGAGGATCATCTGCTGCTGGACGGCGAATTCGCCACCCACGCGATAGGTGCCGGCGCCCCGGATGATTTGGTTCGAGGAACCATCGGGGAAATCCCACCGAACGTTCGAGACGGTGTAGTTGTTGAAGAGCGGGTCGGAGCTGACGTACCTGAGCTCGAACGTGCCCGTGAGCGGCTGAGAATAGAGGACGGGACAGGCGCAGGGACCAAAGCATCCCCACATGAAGCGGCTGTCCGAGCCAAGCTCGTAGGTTGAGGCCTTCGAGGGGTCGGGCTGGGCTTCGGCGGTCGCAACACGAAACAGCGCCGACGCGCCGATCAGCATTAGGCCGAACAGCATCACGACGAGAGGCTTCGCCGTGTCGTGCATCCTAAAATCACGCATCGCAATCATTTCCAGTCCCGCTCGAATTGAACGCTCGCGCGAAGCAGGACCCCACGTACCAAACCTAAGTATACCAAAAAAGGGGGCCTCAGTCGAGACATTCCGGACCTCGCCGCCGCGAGGCTACCGCGCGAGCACGAAGCGCCGCGCGAGCTTCTCACCCCCCGCGTCGGCGCGAATCCAGTAGACCCCGCTGGCCGCTTGCCGGCCTCGTGAATCCCTTCCGTCCCACGTGAGCGGCAAGAACCCCGCCGTCGCGTTCCCCGAATGCAGGAGCGCGACGAATCTTCCCGCGATGTCATAGACCGCGACGTGGGCCGGGCCCGCGTCCTTGAGACGCAACGTGATCGTCGTGGTCTGTGAGGCCGGATTCGGCCGCGGTGCGCCCAGAACCGCACGCGGCGGCATCTCGGGTCCCTCCCCAACGTGCGTCGGGAGGAGTGCCGCGTCGTGAAGCTCGAGGTCGTCGATCGCGGCTTCGACGATTCCGCTCACGCCCTCGTCCTGCGCGATGAACCGGACCCGGACCGCGGCGTCGGGCACGACGTAGTCCTTCACGCGGATCAGCTCGGGGTGCCAATCGGGATGGCTCTCGCGGATCGTGCGGGCCCGGACCCAGTTCACGCCGTCCGATGAGAGGTCGATCAGGAGCGAGTCCGGCTCCCCCGGCGTGTTCATGTAGTACCAGCGGCGAAAGCCGATCGTCGGGTCGGTCATCCCGCCCACCGGGAGCGGCGGGGTCATGAGCGTGGTCTTTCCGCCGTCCACGTCCCCGTCGGCCGGGGCGCCTCCGACGGCGCCGTTTCCCGTGACGAAGCAGAAGCCGGTCCCCGGCGAGGCGTCGTCGTCGGGTTGGACCTGGCCCTCCTGGCTGAAACCCCCTTCCTCCGGCTCCGGATGCTGCGGGGCGAGCGTGCCCGGCGAGAACGGCGAGGCAGTGTTCGGATTCCCCCTCGCGGTCGGATCCTTGATCGCGCTCGCGAACGACGTGCCGACCGGCTCCGCGCGCACCCATAGCCCGTCGGTCGCGTTATCCCCCGCCGCGCTCAACGACCATCCCTTGTCCGTGTCGCACGAGTCGTACCAGGCGGCGCGAAGGAGGGACCAGCTCTCGGTCATCGAGGCGCCTGCCTGCATCGTGACGAGCCTCGTCTGCGGCCCGTATCCGGCGCGGTCGCAAACCAGCCTGTACGTGCCGGGCGGGGTGCCGGGGAGCGTGTAGCCGCCGGACGATCCGCTGCTCGCGAGAAGCGGGTTATCGCGGTCCTCGACGGTGGCGTCCGGAAGCCCGGTCGAGTCGGAGGCGCGCAAAACCGTCCCCATGATCGTTCCCAGCGCCGCCGGCTGGAGCACCACGTCGATGAAATCGTGCCCGCCCTTCGTGATCCCGCCGACGGCAAAGGCGTCCTGGTAGCCCCACTTTCTGACCCGCACCGTGTGGCTGCCCGGGGCCAATGCCAGGATCGCCGTCCCGAACGACTGGGTCCGCGTGGAATCGCTCTCGCCGACGCACACGACGTCGGCCCCGGGGATCGGGACCGAGGCGGCGTCCCGGGCCGTGACCCGGAGCGTCCCGTAGTTCGGGTTCGCTCGGAAGATGTACAGGCCGGACTCGATGTCGCTCGCGATGAACGTGCCCGAGGGATAGAAGGGCGCGACCTCCCACACCCCGTGGAATCCGCCGGAGAATCTTCCGTACGTGTCGTAGTAGCCCCACTCGGCCGGCAGGGACGGGTCGGTCAGATCGAAGAGCCGGACTCCCTCCGTGTACCAGGCGACGAACGCCGTGTCCTGCTTCACGTGCACGTTGTGGACGATCGATAGCGGGTTGACCGTTACTTCTCGTACCTTCGGGTGCGCGAAGATGTCCTGCATGTCGAAGACCTTCATCGTGCCGTAGTTCACCTCGTCGCACGCGTAGGGATAGCGTCCGTCGCGGGACTTCTCCGCGCTGTGGGTGCGCGCGCCGGGATACGTCCAGGAGACGAGCTCCGTCGGGGCGGCCGGGTTCGCGAAGTTGAACACGCGCATGATGGCGCTCGAGATGCAGCTCGCGTAGAGCGTGTCGTTCCGGACCCAGCTGTCGTGGACGTAGTCGGTCAGGTACGACCCCACCTCGACCGGGTTCTCGGGGTCGGCGAGGGAGAGGATCCGCATCCCGGTGGGGATCCCGTCGAACCGCGTCCCGTTCAGGATCAGGAGCGCGCGCGTCGTATCGACGGCGACGGTGTGGGCACGGTTGAAGTTGGTCACGTAGGTCTTCACGAGCACGGGGCTCTCGGGATCGGTCATCCGGACGATCTGGATTCCGCCGCCCGCCGCCTCGGTCGAGATGTAGACCCAGTTTCGGTATTGCTTCATCTCGCGCCAGACCGATGGGAGCCCGGGGATGAACGCGACCTCATAGGGCGATGAGGGGTTCGTGATGTTCACGATCGAGGTGCCCGCGTCGGTGCCGAGAATCGCGTACTCGCGCCCGTCCGAGTGGACGTAGCTCCAGCAGGCGGAGTAGGCCGCGTAATTGTCGAGGTGGGCGAGGAGCGTGACGTTGCGCGAGGTCGCTGCGGCGATCGCGGCGTGCGGTGCGGCGTAGGCCATGCCGGCCAGCGTGACGATCGCGGCGAGGATTCGCGTGCCGTTGGAGCTGTGCTGCAAGAAAACGCCTCCGCGCGGGCGCCGGCGTGGGGAGCATTGCCCGCGAGCGAAGTCTACACCCAGCCCGCCTCCCGGTACCAGGCCGCGGTGCGATCGATCCCTTCCGCGAGCGAAACCTTGGGGGTCCAGCCCAGCTCGGTTCGGATCTTCGCCGAGGAGCAGAGCCAGTCTCCCGACGAGATCTCGCGCAGCTTCTCGCGGCTCAAAAACGGGGCCCGGTTCCGGAGCGATCCCCACATCTCCCCGACGAGCGCGCTCGCCTGTAGCGCGAATCCGGGTGGGCTCACCGGCACGGCCCACGTCTTCAAGGAGCGGCGCACCAGGTCGCCCAGCTCGCGATAGCCGGTCACGTCGGGCTCGGACGCGAAGAAGACCTGGCCGGCCGCGCGCGGGTGCGTCAGCGCAAGATGGACCGCGCGAGCGAGGTCCTCGGCGTAGATCAGGGAGAAGCGCCCTCCCTCACGGAGAATCGGGAGGACGTGCCATTTGACCGCGACGAATGCCCGAAGCAGCGAATCATCGCGGGGGCCGTAGACCGCCGGCGGCCGAATCGCGACGACCGGAAGGCTCTCCTTGAGGAGCATCGTCAGCTCCTCCGCGCGGCGCTTCGTCGCCCCGTAGATCGAGACCGGATCGGGTCGCTCCGTCTCGGTGACCGCCCGGCCCTCGACCGCGGGGCCGGCCACGGCCTGGCTGGAGATGAGCACGAAGCGCTGGAGCCGGCTCCCAGCCGTCGAAGCCGCCCGGAGCATCTGTTCGGTTCCGCCGACGTTCACTTCCTGGAACTCCCGCGGCGATCGCGCGTGCGTGAGCCCGGCGGCGTGGACGATCCAATCCGCGCCCTCGACCGAGGATTCGAGGCGCTCCGCGTCGCGGAGCTCGAGGCGGGTGATCTCGACGGCCTTTCCATCCAGCCATCGCGTCGAGGAGGTGGGGCGCAGCAGGCAGCGCACGGTGGCGCCCTGGCGGAGAAGCTCGTCGACGATGTGGCTTCCGACGAAGCCGGACGCCCCCGTGACGACGGCGAGCGGCCCGCTCACGGGCCGAGGCGGCGCTCGTAGATCCGGTAGACCGAGGAGCGCACGCCGCCCATGACCCGCGACATGTCGTGCACGGCCTCGTTCTCCTCGAGAATCCAGCCGATGTCGCAGGAGGTGTAGCCGAGGCGCTTCGTGATCCCCGCCATCTCGGCGATGAGAAGCGGTCCGATCCCCTTTCGCCGCAATCCCGGCCCGAGACCGAGGGCCATGACCCGGAATTCGCGAATCCTCGGAAGGGCCCAGAGGAGCTTGAAGATCCCGAACGGGAAGAGCCGGCCTCCCACCTTCTGCAGCGCGATGTTCGCGTCGGGCACGCAGAGCGCGAAGGCGACCACCTTCCCGTCGATCTCCGCGAAGCGGATCAGCTCCGCCTTGACCACCGGCTTGAGCTGCGACGCCATGTGGTCGATCTCATGGTCGGTCATCGGGACGAAGCCCCAGTTCTTCTCCCAGGCCGAGTTGTAGATCACCTTCACGTGCTCGAGCTCCTCGTCGAATCGGCGCATGTCGATCGGGCGGGTCGTCAGCCCCGGCTGCAAGCGCGCGCGAGAGGCGATCCGCGCGTAGGCGGGCGGCAGGGCCTGCGGCACCGGGCAGCGGAACGAGTAGAGGTCCTTCGCCTTCGCGAGGCCGGCGCCGCTGAGCCACACCGCGTATTCGGGCGGGTTGTACGGCATGAGGAGCACCGGACGGAGGTCGAAGCCTTCGATGAGGAGGCCGCACTCGTCGTTGGTGGTGAAGCTCATCGGCCCGCGGAGGACCTCGGCCCCCTTCGAGCGCGCCCACGAATCGGCCGCGGCGATCAGGGCCGCGGTCGCCTCGGGCGATGTCGCCTCGAAGAACCCGAACGTCGCCTGCTTCTCGCCCTGGAACGAGTCGTAGTTCCGGTCGACGGACGCGGAGACCCTGCCCACGATCTTCCCACCCTCTCGAGCGAGGAAATACCCCGCCTCGGCGTGCTCGAAGTAAGGGTTCTTGCCCGGGGTCAGCCGGACAAGCTCGTCCGAGGGGAGCGGCGCGACCCAGTACGGGTTGCCGCGATAGCGGTCGTAGGGGACTTGAATGAAGCGCCGCAGGTCGGCGGGGCTTTGAACGGGGACGACTTCCATGCCATTCCCCGGCCCGGGGCTAGCCGGCCTTGGAGGCCAGCTCCAGGCCGACCTCCTGGTGCACCTCTTCGACGACCTTCAGGATGTAGTCGAGCTGCTCGTCCTTGTGGGATGCCATGTAGGACGTGCGCAGGAGATCGCGGCCCGGCGCGACCGCGGGCACGACGATCGCGTTCACGAAGACGCCGCGGTCGAGGATCTTCCTCCAGACCTGCATGGTCTTCATGCGATCCCCGATGAAGATGGGAACGATCGGCGTCTCCTTGCCCGAGCCGACCTCGAGGCCCTGCGCCCGGAAGCCGCTCCGCATCTTCACCGAGATCTGACGGAGGCGGTCGCGGAGCGCCGGCTCGGTCTCGATGATCTCGAGGGAAGCCAGCGCGGCCGCCACGCTCGCGGGGGTCACGCTCGCGCTGAAGATCATCGCCCGCGCGTGGTGGCGCAGATAATCCATCACCACCCGGGGGCCAGCGATGAACCCGCCCACCGAGGCGAACGACTTGCTGAACGTGCCCATGACGAGATCGACCTGGTCCTCGACGCCCATCGCCTCGCACGCCCCGGCGCCGCGGGCGCCGAGCACGCCGATGCCGTGCGCGTCGTCAACCAGGAGCCGCGCGCCGTACTCCCGAGCGAGCCGCACGATGTCGGGGAGCGGCGCGAGATCGCCTTCCATGCTGTAGAGCCCGTCCACCACGACCAGCTTGCCGGTCCGGGGCGGCAGGCTGTTCAGCACGCGCTCCAGATCCCGAACGTCGTTGTGGCGGAAACGCTTCACGTCACCGTACGAGAGCCTCGCCCCGTCCACGATGCAGGCGTGCGCATCCTTGTCGAGGATGACTACGTCGCCCTTGTCGACGAGCGCCGATATGCTGCCCAGGTTCGTCAGGTAGCCGGTCGAGTAGACGAGGGCCGCTTCCTTGCGCGTGAACTTGGCGAGCCTCTCCTCCAGCTCGACGTGGAGCTCGAGGGTGCCGTTCAGGAATCGCGAGCCGTTGTTCGATGTGCCGAAGCGGCGGAGCGCGTCCTCGGCGGCGGCCATGACCTTGGGGTGCTTCGTCAGGCCGAGGTAGTTGTTCGATCCAGCCATGATCAGCCGCTTCCCGGCGATCGTGACCTCGGTGCCGTGGTTTTCGGATATCGGGAGAAAATAGGGGTAAACGCCGGCTTTCTGGGCCAGGTGATGCTCTTTGAATTGACCACACTTGTCGAATAGGTCCACGCGAGCCCTGTGTCTGAGGTTACGGGATTTAGCTGCCGGCTTTGCGGCGTCGGGATTGAATTAGCGCCGTACGATACTGATTTCCCCGCCCCGAGTCAATCGGCTGAGGTATATATGACGATGGCACAAGGGGAAGGGCGGCTGCTCGGCGCCTGGCCCGAATTGCCGTTGTCTCTTGAAGTTGGCCGCCACGGGACGCCCGCCTGAAGCCGGTGCGCCCCAAGACCCACAGGGAGGGCTCCCCATGCGCCGCACTGTCCGCGCGCTGTTCCTTTCAGTCCTGCTCGCTCTACCCGCGAGCGCCGAGGCGACATTCTCGATCGTGGCGCGCGATTCAGCGACCGGCGACATCGGCGTGGCGGTCCAGTCGCACTATTTCGCCGTCGGCCCGATCGTCCCGTGGGCAGAGCCCGGCATCGGCGCGGTGGCCACCCAGTCGCTGGTCGAGGTGAGCTACGGGCCCAAGGGGCTGGAGCTGATGCGGAACGGGAAGGATGCCAAGCAGGCACTCCACGACCTCCTCGAGGAGGATCCGCACCCCGAGGTGCGGCAGGTGGCGATGGTTGACGCGCGCGGCGAGGTCGCGTCGCACACCGGCGCGAAGTGCATTCCCGACGCGGGCGACACGACCGGGAACGGCTACTCGGTGCAGGCGAACCTCATGTCGACCAACCGGGTCTGGCCCGCGATGGCGCGTGCGTACGAGCGGTCGAACGGCGACCTCGCGGAGCGGCTCCTCGCGGCGCTCGAGGCCGGGCAGCTCGCGGGCGGGGACATCCGCGGCCAGCAGTCCGCCGCGATCGTCATCGTGAAGGGAAAGCGCTCGAACAAGCCCTGGGCCGATCGGATCATGGACCTTCGCGTCGAGGACAGCCCCAAGCCGATCGCCGAGCTCAGGCGCTTGGTCACGCTCTGGCGCGCCTACCGAAACGTCGATGATGGAGACGCGCTCGTCACGGACGGGAAGGTCGAGGACGCGATGAAGGCGTACTCCGAAGCGGCCCGCCTGGCGCCGGGGAACGACGAGATCCTGTTCTGGCAGGCGGTGACCCTCTGGAAGCTTGGCCGCGAGAAGGACGCGACCCCCATCTTTCGCAAGGTATTCGCGCGCGGGGGCCGCCGGTGGGTGGAGCTGGTTCCGCGGCTCGTTCCAGCCGGCCTTCTCGAGGACGACCCCGCGTCGCTCCGCCGCATCCAGGCGCTGGCGGCCCGGGCGAAACGGGCCCGGTAAAGGGAGCGGTGCCGCAGGCGTTTCGTTGCATCAAATTGATAGAAGTCCCAGAATGGGGTCGGCCCGGGAGGATTTGAGTTCCCCGCCGACCTCGTCGCGATCGTCACTCATCGGAGGAGTTCCATGTCGGAGCGCACCGCGCCGCCCCTTAGCACGCCCAGCCAGCCCAAGATCCCCTACGTGCCGGGGCTCGAGGGCGTCCCCGCCGCGAAGTCGAGCATCTGCTGGATCGACGGCGACCAGGGAATCCTCGAGTACCGCGGCTATGCTATCGAGACGCTCGCCGAGAAGAGCACGTTCGAGGAAACCTCGCACATGCTCCTCTGGGGGAAGCTCCCGCCGCGCGGCGATCTGGAGAAATTCGGACGCGATCTCGCCTCGAATCGGGACGTTCGGTTCCGGTTGATCGATCTGCTCAAGTGCCTCCCCGATACCGGCCACCCGATGGAGGCGCTCCAGGCTTCGATCGCGGCTCTCGGGATGTTCTATCCCGACCGGGACGTGAACAAGCCGGAGGATCGGTACAACTCCGCGGTGCGGATCATCGCGAAGGCGCCGACGTTGGTCGCCGCGTTTCATCGCTTGAGCCACGGCAAGGACTACATTCCACCCAAGGAAGAGCACTCGCACGCGGCCAACTTCCTCTACATGCTCACGGGCGAGGATCCCGATCCGGAGATCGCGCGCGTGATGGACATCTGCTTCATCCTGCACGCGGAGCACTCCATGAACGCGTCGACCTTTGCCGGAAGGGTGACGGCCTCGACCCTGGCCGATCCCTACACGGTGGTCTCCTCGGCCATCGGCGCCTTGACCGGCCCGCTCCATGGCGGCGCGAACGAGCAGGTGATCCACATGCTCCAGGGAATCGGCGACCCCGAGAAGGCGCGGCCCTACATCGAGGACCTGATCGCCAAGAAGCAGAAGATCATGGGCATCGGGCACCGGATCTACCGCGTGAAGGACCCGCGCGCGCTGGTGCTCCAGAAGCTCGCCGCGCAGACCATCGCGATCCGGGGCGCCGATCCGCTGCTCGAGGTGGCCCAGGAAGTGGAGAAGGTCGTGGCCGAGCATCTGGGACCGAAGCGGATCTACCCGAACGTCGACTTCTACTCCGGCGTGGTCTACACCGCCATGGGACTCCCCGCCGCGCTCTTCACGCCGATCTTCGCGATCGCGCGGATCACCGGCTGGCTGGCCCACTGGATCGAGCAGATCCAGGACAACCGGATCTACCGGCCGGATCAGATCTACACGGGCTCCCACAACGAGCCCTACATGCCGCTGGAGGAGCGGGTCTAAGGCGATCCGGGTCCGCCCTCGTGTGCACCGTGATCGTCGGGCTCCAGATTCTAGGGCCCGGAACGCTTCTCCTGGGCGCCAACCGCGACGAATCCCCCGACCGCCCGACAGCGGGCCCGGGAGTCCTCGTCGAGCGACCGCGCGTCGTCGGCGGGCGCGACCTCGTCTCGGCCGGGACGTGGCTCGCGGTGCGCGAGGGCCGATTCATCTCGGCCTTGATGAATCGTCGCCCGATCCCCGGGGACAAGCGCGATCCCGCGACGCTCCGCTCTCGCGGGCTCCTTTGCCTGGACGCTGCCGCCCAGGGCCCTCCGCTCGACGCGCCATCGGCGATCGACCCCGGCACGGGGGAACCACACCCACCCCGCCTCGATTTCGCGCTCCGGCTCCTTGGCGCCGGCGCCTACGCCCATTGCACGCTCGTGGGCGTGGGGCTCGACTCCGGATGGGCAATCCGCGGGGGCCACGGCGGTAGCCCCGAGGTCACCCCGATCACTACGGGGTGGCACGTGATCACGCATCAGGAGCTGGATGATCCGGACGAGCCCCGGACCAAGTGGCTCCTCGAGCGACTCGAGGGGGCAAAGCCGGCGGGCGTCGACGAGGCCTTCGCGCTCTTGGGGAGCCTCCTGCGCCGGCACGGCGAGGAGGGTGAACCGCCTGTCTGCATTCACCGGGAGCGCTTCCCCACCGTATCGAGCAGCCTGCTCGCGCTCGGTGCTTTGGGTAGGCCCCGCTATCTCCACTCCCCCGGCCCACCCTGCGTCACGCCGTACGAGGACCACTCGTCGCTCTTGGCGTAGGCAGTATGCCAGGGACATCCGCGCAGGGATCAACCGAAGGGCGCCTGCGCAGCGAGCGGAAAATGGGAGCGGGGCGATAATGCCCGGTGGCCGAACTATGCGGGGCGGCCCGAACGCGCAGCGGCTCAACTCGCGCCCGGGCATTTCGTCCCCGATCCCCCGCGAGCAAGCAAAGCGCCCGTAGGTTGATCCCTGCGCGGATATCCCTGGGAGGCTACTTACGTCTGGCGCGGCGCGCGGGCCCCGATGCGGTGACGAGGACGAGGTCGGCGAGGTCGGGGTCGATCGCGCAGCGCCGGTTCCCCACCTTGAGCGTGATGGGCCCGCGAAAGGGGGCGCGCTCGAGCACCAAGACGCGCGCTCCCGGCAGGAGCCCCAGGGAGACCATGTAGCGGAGCTTGTCGGCGTGCCGGTCGCTGACACGGGCCACGGTGCCGTCGTCGCCGGGCTTGAGCTTGGAGAGGGGGACTCCCTTCAGGCGCTCCATCGCCCCCGCCTTCGTGGGAATGGGATCGCCGTGCGGGTCGCGCTTGGGATCGCCCAGCGCCCGGGCGAGGAGATCCTCCATGTCGTCGCTCAGGACATGCTCGAGCCGCTCCGCCTCCTTGTCCACCCGCTCCAGGGGCACGCCGAGCCTGGTGTAGAGGTAGAGCTCCCAAAGTCGATGGTGCCGGACGATCTCGAGCGCGATCTTCCGGCCCCTCGCCGTCAGGGTGACTCCGCCGTAGCGGGTGTAGTGGAGAAGCCGCATCCCCTTGAGCTTCTGCACCATACCGGTGACCGAGGGAGCCGAGATCCCGAGGTGGATCGCGATGTCCCCCACCGGGACCTTCCCGCCCCCACCCTGGTGGCTCAGCTTCCAGATCGCCTTCAGGTAGTCTTCGACGGCGTGCGTAATGCTCGGCATGGGCCCTCCGTCGAATGAGGGTACAATCGAACTTGACAGTTAGGCTAGCCTAAAGGAGAATGATGGGGATGCCGATAATTCGGCGGAAGGAGACCCCAGTGATGAAACGCATCGCCTTAACGCTCGTTCTCGTGCTGGCGCTGGTCGGCGCGGCCCTCGCGTTTGTGGGTCGCGACAAGGAGAAGAACCTCCCCCCGACCCGGACCGTCGTCATGAGCATGAAGGATTACACGTTCAACGACCAGAACCCGACCCTCGCCTTCAAACCCGGGGAGCGCGTCCGCTTCATCATCACGAACGACGAGCCGACCCCCGTGAAGCACAACTTCCGGATCGTGGGCATGGACGTCCCGTGCGAGCGGGAGCTATCGCCCGGCGAGAGCCGCGAGGTCATCGTGACGATTCCGCCCTCGGGGGAATTCGCCTACACCTGCTGCACCCATCCCGGCATGGGCGGGAAGCTCGTGGTCGCAGGCCGCTAGGCCGCGCGCCATGCCGTCTCGCCGCCTTCTGGGCGCGGGCCTCCTGGCGGCCGTCGCGTTGGCCGCGCTCTTGATCGGCCCGGCGCACCTGACCGCGCAGCGCCCCCCGAGCACGCCGCCCGCTCCCGAGATCGGTCCCCTCGCGCGCGCCGCGCGCGACCACGCCGTGCGGACCCTCACCGAATTCGACTACGGCAAGGCAACCCCCCTTCGAGACGGGACCTCGCTGCGCGAGTACTGGATCGAGGCGAAGCACGTCGAGGTGGAGGTGGCGCCCGGCGTGCGCTTCCCCGCCTGGACCTTCAACGGCGCGGTCCCCGGCCCCACGATCCGCTGCACCGAGGGCGACTCGATCCGCATCCACTTCACGAACCACGGGACGATGCCGCACTCCATGCACTTCCACGGCATCCATCGCGCCGGCATGGACGGCGTCTTCGAGCAGGTTGTCCCGGGCCAAACCTTCATCTACGAGTTTCGCGCCGAGCCGTTCGGCCTTCACCTCTACCACTGCCACACGATGCCGGTGAAGATGCACATCTCCCGCGGGCTCTTCGGGGTTTTCCTGGTGGATCCGAAGCAGCCGCGCCCCAAGGCGCGCGAGATGGTCATGGTGATGAACGGCTTCGACACCGACCTGAACGGGGAAGACAACGAGTTCTACACGGTGAACGGCTACGCGAACGTCTTCTTCCGCGATTACCCGATTCCGGTGAAGGCGGGCGAGCTGCAGCGGGTCTACCTCGTCAACATGACCGAGCTCGATCTGGTGAACTCCATGCACACGCACGCGACCTTCTTCCACGTCTATCCGACCGGAACGTCGCTCACGCCCAGCCTCTACACCGACACGATCACGCTGGGCCAGGGAGAGCGCGCGATCCTCGAATTCAGCTACGCCTACCCGGGCCGATACCTCTTCCACGCCCACCAGAACGAGTTCGCCGAGCTCGGCTGGCTGGGCCAGTTCGACGTGAAACCGTGACGCCGCGTCCCGATCCGGGGAAGCCTCCCTCGGCCGCGCGGGTCTGGCTCGCGGGCATGGGACCGCTCCTTCTCGTGGGCGCGATGACCTGGTGGTTTCTGAGCTCGGGCGTCGCGTGGCTTCGGCTCGGCGGCGTGCCGATCGAGAAGCTGGCGATCGAGCGGGTGGTTTTCCGGCCGCAGGAGATCGTTCTCAAGGTCCGAAACGAGGGGCCGGGCCCGCTCTCCGTGGGCCAGCTCCTCGTGAACGACGCGATCTGGGATTTCTCGATCACCCCCGGCCGCGAGATCGGACGCATGAAGGGGGCTACCCTCTCGATTCCCTACGATTGGCTTCCGGGCGAGCCGTACGTGTTCACGATCGTCTCCGGCACCGGGCTCAAGCACAGCCGCACGGTGGAGCTGGCGACCATGACGCCCTCCGCCTCACCCCGCTCGTTCCTGGTATTCGGGGTGCTCGGCGCGTACGTCGGCGTCATCCCGGTCTTCCTGGGGCTTCTGTGGCTGCCCTTCCTGCGCGCGATGCCGCGGACGTGGATGGACTTCTGGCTCTCGCTCACGATCGGGCTCCTCCTCTTCCTCGGCGTCGACACCCTCAAGGAGTCGATCGATATTCTGGGTCGCGTCGCGGCGTACTGGAACGGCGTGATGCTGGTGGCGCTCGGGGTGGTCGGGGCGTTCTTCTCGCTGAACGGGGTGGGGCGCGTGCTGACGGCGCGCTCGGGCACGGCCGGCACAGGGGCCTCGGCCCGTCCATCGGGAATGGCACTCGCCACGTTGATCGCGATCGGGATCGGGCTTCACAATCTGGGCGAGGGCCTCGCGATCGGCGCGGCCTACACGCTGGGCGAGGTCGCGCTCGGATCGTTCCTGATCGTCGGATTCACGCTCCACAACACGACCGAGGGGCTCGCCATCCTCTCGCCGCTCGTCGGCGGGAAGGCCTCTCTCCGCGACCTCGGGATTCTCGGCCTCCTGGGCGGCGGCCCGACGATCATCGGCGCGTGGGCGGGCGCCTTCACCTACTCGGATCCTCTCTCGCTGGTGTTCCTCGGGATCGGCGCGGGAGCGATCTTCCAGGTGGTGCGGGTGCTGGCTCGCGGAAGGGCCGAAGGGGGCGAATCCGTGATCGAATCGCTCTCGCGGCCCCAGAACGCGGCGGGGCTCCTCGCCGGGTTCATCATCATGTACGCGACGAGCCTCCTCGTCGCGGGCTAACTCGCTCGTCGGGGGCTGGTCGCGGGCAAGCTTGCTCGTCGTAGACCAGCCGCCAATCGCGCGGAACAGAAAAAAACGGGCGGCCCGGATTCACTCCGGGGCCACCCGTCCTGATTCGATCGGCGAGGTTCGGTTAGCCGGACTTCTTCGTGCTCGTCGCGGCGGGCTTCTTCATGGCCCCCTTCGACGCGGTCTTGGCTCCGCCCTTCGCCCGCATGCCTTTCTCTTCCATCAACGTCTTCATCTGGCCCGTCATGTCGTTTTCGATCGTCATCGTGTAGGCATCGGGATCGGAGAACGCGAAGGTCATCTTCTCCGTCACGGCCTTGCCCTGCATCATGTAGGTCGTGTAGAGGACCAGCGTGTTGTCGTTCGCGAACGTACCGTAGTAGACGTACGATGAGGGAGACATCGCGTCGGACCAGACCAGCTGGTACTGCTGCTTCTCCGGATCCCAACCCCAGGTCGACCGCCCGTAGCACGGCTTTCCCATCATCTGGAACTGGTGATTTCCTTCGAGGTGCATTCCGTTGAACGCCCAGTCGAAGCTGGCCTTCGACGGCGAGGTGGCCTCGGGGCCCATCGGGCTCTCGTACATGTGCATGCTCGCGGTCCACGACCCCTTCATCACCGAGAGCTTCTTGAGCTCCGCGGGCGGGACTCCCGGCATCATCATGTTCTGGATCTGCTTCGCGGGCTCCTGCGCGGGAGGAGGAGTCGTAGCCGGAGGCGGCGTGGTCTGAGCCGCGGGTGGCTGCGCCTGCGCCGGAGGCGGCTGCGTCTGGGCCGCGGGCGGCTGCGTCTGAGCCTGAGGGGTCTGCGCCTGCGCCGCATGCGAATCGTCCCCGATCGCGAGCACGGGCAGCGCCAGGAAAAGCGCGGCCGCGAGGACGATACTCGTTTGCTTCATCATCTGTTACCTCCGGTTCAAGGGTGGGAGATGGATTAGGATAAAACCCACATGGGACCCCCAGCATCGTGACACGGGGGATAGTACTCCCCGCCCCGACGCGCGATCAAGCACCTGGCTCCGGCCGGGGCAAAGGCGCGTGATAGACTGGCGGAGGTGCCCGCCTCCGACCAAAATCCCGCGATCGTCGCGCGCAATCTCGCCAAGACCTACGGACACGTCGAGGCGGTCCGCGGCGTCTCGTTCGACGTCGCGCCCGGCGAGGTGGTCGGCTTCCTGGGTCCGAACGGCGCCGGAAAGACCACGACGGTCCGCATGATCTCCTGCTTCTACCCGCCGACCGCGGGGGCTGCTTCCGTGTACGGCCTGGACGTGCGCACGAAGCCGCGAGAGGTGAAGCAGATGCTCGGGATCTGCCCTCAGGAGGACAACCTCGACCCCGACTTCGACGTGCTCAAGAATCTCCTCGTCTACGGCCGCTATTTCGGGATCCCGGGGAGCCAAATCCGCGCGCGCGCCGAGGAACTGCTCGAGCTGGTCCAACTATCCGACCGGAAAAAGTCGGCGATCGCCGAGCTCTCCGGCGGGATGAAGCGCCGCCTCATCCTCGCGCGCGCGCTCCTCAACAATCCCCGAGTCCTCATCCTCGACGAGCCCACGACCGGGCTCGACCCGCAGGCCCGCCACGCGATCTGGACGCGGATCCGCGCGCTTCGCGCGACGGGCGTGACGGTCGTTCTCACGACCCACTACATGGAGGAGGCCGCGCAGCTCTGCGACCGGGTCATCGTGATCGACAACGGGCAGGTCCTCCTCGAGGGCTCGCCCCAGTCGCTCGTGGATCGGGAGGTCGGACGGACCGTGGTCGAGGCGTGGAACTTCGATCAGGCGTTCGAGGCCTTTCTGCGCGGGCTCCTGGGGCGCATCGAGCTGGTCGGGGACCGGCTCTACTTCTACCCGCGCGAGTCGGACGGCGTGGAGCGGCTCCTGGACGAGCGCTTCCCGCATCAGGAGAGGTTGATCCGCCGGGCCACGCTCGAGGACGTCTTCCTCAAGCTCACGGGCCGCGCGCTTCGGGACTGACGGCTTGCGCGAGATCTGGAAGAACCTCTCCCTCCGAGCGATCCGCGTCTGGCAGCGGGACGCCGACGTCTACTTCACGACCTGGAAGACGGAGTTCCTCCCGCCGCTCCTCGAGCCGATCCTCTACGTGTTCGCCTTCGGCCTGGGCCTGGGCAAGCTGATCCACGAGGTGCACTACCAGGGGCGCTCGCTGGGATACCTCCCGTTCATGGCGCCCGGGGTCATCGCGATCGCGGTCATGTTCTGGGCCTTCTTCGAGACCACGTTCTCGTCTTACGTCCGGATGTACTACCAGAAGACCTACGACGCGATCGTCGCGACGCCGCTCCTCGTGGAAGACGTGATCCTTGGCGAGATCCTCTGGGCCACGACCAAGGCGGTGATCGCGGCCACCATCATGCTCCTGGTGCTGACGGCGCTACGGCTCGTGGCCTGGCCGAGCGGGCTCCTCGTGATTCCGATCGCGGCGGTCGGGGGGCTTCTCTTCGCGGGATTGGGGCTGGTCACGACGTCGATGGTGAAGGCGATCTCTCAGTTCAACGTCGCGATCTTCCTGGTCATCATGCCGATGTTCACGTTCGGCGGCACGTTCTTCCCCATCGACATCCTGCCGCGGTGGGCGCTCGCCGTCGCGTGGTGCCTTCCCCTCACCCACATCTCGCTCCTGACGCGCGCGGCGGTTCTGGGATGGCCGCATCCGATGGCGGTGTGGAGCGCCCTCTACGTGGGGGTGGCCGCGCTAGGGTTGACCGCCCTCGCCCTCTGGCGGATGAAGCGCCGGCTCGTCCCCTAGCTCGTTCAGGAAATCCGCCAGCCGTTCCGTGGCCACGCGCCTGATCTCGGCATCGTTCCCGGCGAGCCGGATCGCGCGGCGGTAGTGGTGCACGATTTCATCGACCGCGGCCGAGTCGGGCGCGGCGCCGACGCGCGCCCGGATCGCCTCCGCCACGTAGAGGCGCACGCGCGCCGAATCGGCGGCCGTGGCGGCGCCGCCTGTCCGGTAAAGATCCCGAAGCGCCGGCTCCGCCTTCAAGACTGTCTCGGCCGAGACCCCCGGGCCCCAGACGGGCGGAAGACCGTACTGGTCGAGGAGTGACTGCAGCGCTCCTCCGATGGGCTCACTCGTGAAGCTTTGCGGCGCGAGCTGAGCGGAGGGTTCGGGCGCGGCGTCGGATTGGGGCGCGACCTTCCCCAACGCCACTTCGTCGGAGCTCGAGCCCGCGCGGGAAACCGAGGCCTTCTCAGGCGGGGCGGAAATCTTGCGCAGCGCGACCTGGCCCTCCTGCTGCGGCTCGTTCGCCTTCGGCTTGTTCGCCACGGGCTTTCCGTCGGCCCTGACCTGCTCCTTGCCCGAGGCTACCTTCAGATTCTCGGAAGGTATCGCCGCGACCGGCGGCTCGGTCCGGCTCGCGCGCTTCTTCATTTCCTCTCGGGTCCCGCGACCCCGCGCCGACCCCGAATCGGCCTTCGCGCCACTGCGCCCCGCGTCCGGGGCCGATCGCTCCAGTACCGCGACCGAAGGCGCGTGGCGCAGGACCGCGCCCTCGCGGACGAGGAGAACGACGACCACGATCACGGCGGCGCCGGCGCTCGCGGTCGAGGCCAGGGCGAACCACGGAAGCTTGGGCTTCAGCCGCCGCTTCTCTTCCCACTCCGTCTCGGCCGCCGCTTCCCCCTCGGGGCGGCGCCGCTCGACGGCCGGCGCGGTATCCGCCGCCAATACCTTCGTCATCACCCTCTCCGTCAACCGCTCGAAGTACGCCTCCTTGGGCGCCGGCGCCCCCGCGCCCAGCTCCGCCTCCATCCGCGAAACCTCGTCGATCAGCTCGCGGCATGCGTGGCAGCCGAGCACGTGCGCCTCGACCACCACGCGGTGATCGGCCTTCAGCTCGCCGTCGCGGTAGGCGAAGAGCTCCTCACGAGGCGGATGGGGTTGATTCGCGCTCATAGGACCTTTCTGAACTTGCCCATTTGCTCGACCAGGGATTCCCGAGCCCGCGCGAGCCGGGACATGACGGTTCCGATCGGAATCCCGAGGGCTTCCGCGATCGACGCGTACGAGAGGTCCCCGTCGACCCGCATCGCGAGGATCGCGCGGTGCTCCTCCGAGAGCCGCCCGAACGCCCGCTCGACCTCCAACCGCCGATCGACCGCCTCCGGATCCGAGCCGGGGTCAGCGGTCCGCTCCGCGAGGGAGACGCCGCCGTCCGGGCCGGGGTCATCCAACGACGAAGCGGCGCGCCGCTTCGTCGAGCGGAGCGAGGAGAGCGCCGTGCGCGCCACGATCGTCAGAAGCCACGGCGCGATCGCGGCGCCCGAATCGAATCGGTCGAGCGCGCGGAATGCCTTTACGTAGCTTTCCTGGACCACGTCGTCGGCGTCCTCGTGATTGCGGGTGATCCGGCGCGCGAGGAGATAGGCGGAGCGGCGCGTGCGACGCACGATCTCGGCGAACGCGTCCGTTTCGCCGCCGCACACGAGCCGGACCAGCTCGTCGTCGGTGAAGGCTGACCGATCGGGCCGCGGTGGGGTCATCGGGCGCCGACTCTACTACGCGGGCGGCGGAAGGACTATTCCCTACCGTCGAGCGATGCCGGTAAAATATTGTCCAGCAATGACGTAGCAATCCGTTGTCGTGCGCCCGCCACGGGGCTAGGATTGTGGGGCGCATTGCGATCGACCACGCCGCACGCGGCCCCCGGGAGAGTCCATGGACCTCGAGAAAGCCTTCGCCTACATCAAGCAGAACGAGAAGCGCCTCGTCGACGAGCTTGTGCAATTCCTGAAGATCCCGAGCATCAGCGCGCACAAGGAGCACGACGCCGACGTCGCGCGCGCCTTGGAGTACGACAAGAAAAAGCTCGAATCGCTCGGATTCCGGACCGAGGTGTGGCCGACCCGCGCCCACGCGGGGCTCTTCGCCGAGCGGACCGTGAGCGCGGATCTGCCCACGGTCCTGATCTACGGTCACGTCGACGTGCAGCCGGTCGACCCGATCGAGCTCTGGGAATCGCCGCCCTTCGAGCCGAGGATCAACGATGGGAAGATCTGGGCGCGGGGGGCGGACGACAACAAGGGGCAGCACTACGCGCAGATCGCGGGGGTCGAGGCTGCCCTGAAGGGCGGCGGCGAGCTCCCCGTGAACGTGAAATTCATCATCGAGGCCGACGAGGAATACGACGGCGAGGCGATGGCCGCCGAGTTCCCGAAGCACGGGAAGAAGCTCGCTTGCGACGTCTTCGTCGTCTCCGATTCGAACTTCCCCGACACCGACCATCCGGCCGTCACGCTCTCGCTCCGGGGCATCCAGGCGGTCGAGATCACCATTACGGGGGCCTCCGGGGATAAGCACTCCGGCGAATGGGGCGGGATGCTCTATGAGCCGATCGACGTCCTGCGATGGGTGATCCAGAACTTGAAAGAGTTCAAAACCGGCAAGGTCCTGATCCCCGGGTTCTACGACGACGTGGTCCCGCCCAACGCGGATACCCGCGCCGCGATCGCGCAGCGGCCGTGGAACGAAGCGGATATCGCGAAGACCCTCGGCGTGAAGAGGCTCTTCCACGAAGAGGGATTCACGGTCCTCGAGTCGGGGACCCTGCGCCCGACGCAGCAGGTGAACGGAATCAAGGGTGGGTATACCGGTGAGGGATTCAAGACGGTGATCGGGAACAAAGCATCGGCGAAGATCAGCATGCGCCTGGTGCCCAATCAGGCCCCCGAGAAGATCTACCAAATGTTCGAGCGCCATGTCCGCAGCCTGGTCGGCGACATGGGCACGGTGGAGTTCCGGAGCTTTGGGGCGGGCAAGCCGTTCTGGTCCGATCCCAAGAGCCCTTACGTCCAGGCGGGCCTGCGCGCCCTCGAGACCGCGTTCGGAAAGCCGGCCATCATGCTGGCGATGGGCGGCTCGATTCCGATCGTGCCTGCACTGGTCGAGACCACGGGAGCGTCCTGCGTGATGATGGGATTCGGCCTACCCGGCGACAACCTCCACGCGCCGAACGAGCACTTCCCGATCGCGAACTACCTCGGAGGCGCCAAGGCGGCGGCGGCGTACCTGAATGAGGTGGCGACCCGCGTCAGCGCTCCGGCAAGGAGATAGCGCGGAGGGGCGGGTTTCTGTATCCTGTCCCGACATAGACATCTAAAGGGATTAGATGATGAGCTGAGCCAACCGCCAAGGATGGCGGGGACGCTTTGCCCGCGTCAGGGACGACGGGGCGCGTACGGCGGCCCGGGTGTGAGCTCGCGGTTCTCACCGGCACCCGACTCAAGCCCGACCGTGGCGGCGCGCCCCTCCAACGTCAGCGCTTCGAAACCGCCAGTTGCTCGAAGTCGACCACCGTGTCGTCCTCGGTCCACAACCCCACGCTTCCGCTCGTGTAGCGCTCGTCCCGGATTTTGAGCCGCTCCGTCCCGTCGTAGCTCACCGTCATGATGCTCCCCTTCCGCTCGACGGAGAGCGTGTGCCACGTCCCCGGCTCAAGCGGCTCGATCTTCGCGAATCGGAGGTCGCGGCGCTTCCCGTAGATCAGATAGTGGACCACGAGCTGATTGGTCTCGCCGCTCACGCGGACGATGTAGCCGTTTCTTCCCTTCGCATCGACCTGGAACATGAGGCCGGCCGTCGGATCGATGTCGCCCGCGAGAATCCGGAATCGAACCGAGGCGGCTTGATCCTCGAGGACCGGCTTTTTGAACTGGATGTAGTGGTATCGAATTCCGTCGTCGACCTCGCTCTGCCGTAGCACGCGGGGGGCCGACGCCTGCGCCGCCGCTTGCGCGGCCGCCGCGGAGGCAGCCCCCGCAGCCGCAGCCGCGACCGCAGCGCTGTCCGCCGATAGCGTATCGACCGCCGCCGGCGTGCCGACCCCATGGAGGTTGGCCCGGGTCGAGTCGACGGTGACCTCCCAGTTCCCGCCGAACGTCGTCGTGTTCGGAGGAGGAAGGCCCAGCGTGTCCGCCGCGAAGCTCCACGTCCATGTCCTCGCGCCGTGGGTCCGGCTTGAGGTCTTTCCGAGAGCCGGCCCTGCCAGGGCGACCGCGAGGACCAGGGAAGCGGCGAAAGCGACGCGTAGGCTCACGAGTTCTCCTTGAGTGTTTGGAAGAGGCGGAGCATCGCCTCGGTGTCCCGGCGGCAGTAGGCGAGGAGCCCCTCGCGGAGCTTCTTCCTCTGCCAGTCCGGGGTCTTGGGATCGGTCATCACCGCGAACGCGCCGGCAGCCTGGCTCCCCTCCCGTATCTCCAGATCGCTGTAGTCCAGCCCCTCCACCAGCACCGGCAGGACGGCCTTGATCGAAAACGAGCCGTGGAAGTCGGGGTGGTAGTAATGGGCGTGGATGAGGTGATGGAGATCGACCATGCGCTCCTCCACCAGCGGTAGCAGACGTCCGGCGAGGGAGGGAATGGCTTCCGCCAGCCCGCGGATGACCCGCGCTTCGAACTCCGAATAGACGACGATCGAGCCGTCCCCGTCGAGCGCGGCGAGCAGCTCCTCGGTCAGGCGGCGGCGCGGATCGGTTCGCTCGGTGTGGAGGTACGTCCGCTCGTGAAGAGCGCCCCCCGCCTCCAAAACATGGTCGGACCACTGGAACGGCGTCTGCTGGAACGGCTTCGTGCCCGGAATGATCGGGATCGCGGGGTTACACGTCTCGAAATCGAGAAAGTGGATGGGGTAACGAACCTCTTCGAGCTTGGTCTTCAGATCGGGGTGCGAGTACGGCTCCCCAGTCAGGACGCAGTTCCGGACTCGCCACTGGAGATCGCTCAGTCCGTCGAACTCCTCGGGAATGTCGCGGATATCGGAGATGTCCGCGCCGAGCAATGCGCCGTAGATCTTGGGCGATAGCCTTGGGAGATCGGCCACGTGGTGCTCCGGCGCTCCCTGGTGGCAGTAATCGTAGAAGGAGCAGATGTAGGGCTTTCGGCAATGGGGCCCGACCGCGACGTCGGGCGCCTCGGTCGCCTGGAGGGTCGCCCGCATCGCCTCGATCCGCGCCAGGAGCCCTGGAATCGCGCCCCGGGCCTCCGCGGTCAGGTCCTGCTCGGTGAAGAGGGCGCCCAGATCGTACTCGCCGCCGGGCCAGACGTACTGATTGTTCACGTGGAGGAGGCGCGCGCGGGCGATCGGAACGCCTGCTCCCTCGGCCACGTGGAGCTGGACCGCGATGTCGGCGAGATATTCCTCTTTGAACCCGGAGCTGGATTTCACCTCGATGAGATTCCACGCTTTCCCGCCGGCGCGCGCCAGGATGTCGACGCGCGCGCGGATCTGCGCGTGGGTGAAGGCCGCTTCATACACGGCGGGGGTCGCGGGATCGGCGAGCGCGGCCGAGGTTTGACGCACGGCCTGGTCGTGCAGCTGCGGGTCCTCGTTCGCCATGATGCCGCCCGGATACCTTCCGCGCGCGACCTCACCCACCTGCCTCCCCGCCTCGAGGATGGCCAGGCGGCCCAGGTCCATCTGGTCCTTCTCTCTATGGTGATAGGCCTCGAGGTAGAGCCGCTTCATGCACTGAAGTCCCGCCATCACGCGGGACTTGGAGAGGGCCCGGACCGAGGCGCGGCGGGACGCCGAGATATCGAAGAGTGGAAGCTGGTTCATGCGACATAAACGATAGCACAGGAGCGAGGGAACGCCGGACGCGAACGGACCCGGGCGAACTCGCAAGATGCTGTATTGGGCCCGCCGCGCCGGCATCCGAATAATACAGGATGGGAGCCATTTGTGCCGCCCATCGAAGGATTCCCACACCATCCGGCCGCGAGGTTAGGATATGGGACTCGTGAGCGCCCACCCGGATCCGATCGCCCTCTTTCAGGAATGGTTCCAAGCAGCGCACAAAGTCGGGCTGCCGGAGCCGTCGGCCGCGGCGCTGGCGACCGTAGGGAGTGACGGCCAGCCGTCCGCGCGGATGGTCCTTGCCCGCGGCGTCGACGAGCGCGGCATTGTCTTCTACACCAACTTCCAGAGCCGGAAAGGCCAGGAGCTGGGCAGCGGACGATCGGGCAACGCGAAGGGCGGCGTGAAGACTTCCCTCTGCTTCTACTGGCCGCCGCTCAATCGGCAGGTTCGGATCGAGGGAGAGGCCGTTCCCGTCACAGACGCGGAAGCCGACGCCTACTGGGCGACGCGACCGCGCGCGCATCAGGTCGCCGCGTGGGCATCGCCGCAGAGCCAAGAGCTCCCCGGCGGCCGGGCCGATCTGGAGAAGCGCTACGCGGAGATGGACCATAGGCTTCCCCGGGAGAACGTGCCGCGTCCTCCGTTCTGGTCGGGATTCCGCGTCACGCCGAGCAAGATCGAGTTCTGGGAAGGGAAGCCGAATCGGCTCCACGAGCGGACGCTCTACCGGCGGGAGGGATCCGGCTGGGCCGCCGTGACCCTGGCTCCTTGACGCCGGGCCCGCGCGGGGGCTGGGCGATCTCACGCCGCCTCGCGGCGCTTGGAATCGCGGCGGTCGCGGCGGATCTGGGTGGGGTGTTCTTCAAGAGCCCCCTCGGGCCGCCTGGTGTCACCGCCGGCGATTGGATCGACGCGCTCGGCACGTTCGTGGCGATCGCGCTCTACGCGTGGATCGCGGCGGGGCTCGCCGCTCGCGAGCGGCGCCCGTATCCAGCCCTCGCCCACATCGCCGCGGCCGCCTACGCGATGGGACGCGGCGTCCACCTCGCCGCGAACTCCATCCACGACATGATCGATCGAACCGGGGGAGCCGACCCGTGGGGGCTTGTCTATCTCTGGGACGAGCGCGTGGGCCACACCATGGTGGACCTGGCGCGGATCGGCTTCGCGATCGTGCTCGTGTCGCTCGAGCGCCCGCTGGGTGCGAGCGGAAGCGCCGCGGGCTCCGGGGAAGCGGCCGGCGCCGCCCACGCCGGCGCTACCTCCGGCTCCGGCGGAAGAGTCGCCCTATTCGTGGGGGCCCTCGCCTACGGCTTCACGTACTTCGCGAGCGCCGTCGAGGGGCAGACGGTTCCCCTCGCACTTCCCTTCTCTCTCGCCTTCGCCGTCTGGGGAATCGGAAGCGCCGCGCGCGGGCGGGCGCTCGGGCCGGCGCGCTCGTTCTTCACCGGCGCCGCGGTCGTATCGCTCCTGCTGTTCGCGATCTGGGGCATCTGGCAGCGCGGGTTCCCCGAATTCACGCACGTGGGCCTCATTCGCTAGAACAGCTGCGCCCCAAGTTGCGGCGCGCCGGGACGCCGCCCCGGGATCGGTCCCTTTCTTTCCGGTGCCTGCGGCGTTACCATGCATAAGGGGGTCATCCCGATCACGCACCGTTCTTAGGAGGTACCCCTCATGCGCTTCCCGGACCCCGCCCCGCGAATGTTCCTGCTCCTGCCCCTCTGCCTTGTCCTGATCGCCGCAGGATGCTCGGACAGCCGCGACCCCCTCGGGCCGTCTCAGACAAAAGGCGCCGCGGCGCTCTCGGACGCGCTCCAGCCCGGATCGGACGCCTCCACGGAGGCGGGCCGCCTCAAGCCGACCCTGAGCAACATCTGGCCGAACGATGACGGGCGGTCGTGGACCTTCCGGATTCAGGAACGCTCGTGGCGCAACCAATTCACGGTCCGGGCCTACCCGACCCCCGCGCAGGTGCCGCCCGTGCCTTCCCTCGACGATGTCGCGGTGCTTCTCCGCTGGCTTCCGATCGGCCCGAACGCGGTGGTCTCCACCGCGGGCTACCGGATGCAGTTCAACGGGACGAGGACCACCGCGTCGGGGGCGGTCGGTCAAAACCTCGAGACCACGGTCCTCGAAGCACCATCCCCGGCGGAGCCCCCTACGAACTCGGTCGCCGGGGTCCCGATGCCGACCGGATTCCTCCGCGCGCTCTCGGTCGCTCGCCCGGATCTCGCGCCCAAGATCGCCAGGCGATGGCCGGCCGCTGCGGCTCGGGCCTTCTCCGCGGCCACCGCGACCTCGGTCCGCGCGCCGGACTTTCTGTTCGGGTACGCCTGGGTGAAGACGAGCGAGTTCATCGGGAGCTACGGCGACGTCAGCACCCAGCTGGCCTGGAAATATCTGGTGGCCGATCTCACCCGTGGGAGCACCTTCAGCCTGCAGCTCGTGCCTGATCTCGCGAGCGACATCTTCCTGCACGCCCGCGTGCTCCGCGAGCCGAAGCCCATCAACGGGGCGAACAGACTCCGAAGTGCGCTGCAGGTGCTCTACGTCATCGATTTCGGCGTGAGCCTCGCGACGGACGTGAACGGGAACGTCACCGGCTATTACAGAGTTTATTCGTACGGAACGGTGGACTACATCGCGGGCGTCGGCCCGGTGGCGAGCTACGAACGGGCGTACGTCGCGCCGGGAATGCCTCTCGACCCGGGACAGTACGATCAGACGATCAGCCTCGCGGCGACGGTGGCGCGCCCCCAGCTTCCCTGAGAGAAAATAAGGCGGCCCCCGGGACGCCGGTCCCGGGGGCCGATCTGCTTGGCGGAGGCGGCGGCGTCAGCGCGTCATCGTCAACCGCTCGGGGGGCGTCTCCATCGGGCCTTGACGCACCTGGTGCCAGAACGCCCCGGGGTTCGCCCGCCTGAGTCGCGCGGTCTCCGCCACCGAGTGGACGGCGAAGCCGACGCCGCAGCCGGTGGTGATACCGGCCATGAGATCGCCGTGGGGGCTCGCCGCGGCGTAAAGCCACGCGAAGACGACCGCCGCGACGACCATGGCGTTCACGAGGAGAGTCGCCGCCCAGTCGCTCGAGGGATTGAATCCGGGCACGACCTCGAGGTGACCGAGCCGCGTGAACCACTTCGGCCCGCCGTTCTGGGTCTCGACGAATTCCTTCACGTACCCCGCGATGAGCCTGACCTGATTCCTGCTGTGGATCGTCGCGTAGTACCCGAACGCCGACGCGAAGATCACCGGGAGCATGAGGCTCGAGCTCTTCGCTCCGATCCCCCACGACAGGAGAACCGCCGCGACCAGACCGGCGGCCGTCCAACAAATCAATGCCGCCCGCTCCGCGTCCCGCCCGCGCGTCATGAGCGCTTGATATTCCGCGTGCTCCCAATCGCCAGATCCGGACATTTCCGCCCTCCGTGCTCAATTGCGGCCGCAAGTGGATCGGCCCCGCCCCCTGCGGCGCCTTCGCGACCTATCGGCAGGTCGGCTCCTGAATTTGACTCCTACGAGTGTGATCGATCCTCCGCGAGTGGCGCTGCCCGGTCACGGTCCCCGGGGTACCTCAAGGGTCAGATATGTCGCGTATATCGTTGTATGTAAATACGTTATTGAAAAAGCTCCGACCGGGCATACGGGTTGCTTTACCCCATGTTGTTGGCGAACGGGGGCCCCCCCAGGCGCCGGAAAGGAGCGGTCACGATGAACGCGATGTGGATCCAGAGCAGACGATTGACGCTCGTGGGCCTTCTTGGCACCGCGGTGCTGTTCGGCTCGCCCGTCTCCGCCCAGGCGGACCAGGGCAAATGGTGGAATCCGGAGCGCGGTACCCGGGACGACCGCGGCACCCGGGACGACCGCGGTGCCCGCGACCAACGCGGTGGCCGCGACGATCGCAGCGTGAGGCGCTCCACGGAGGGCTGGGATGCCTACCGGGCGCCGGGGTGGCGCGATCGCGGGGCCTACCAGCAAGGGCCGCGATATTCGCGACCCTGGCAGGGGCGTCGTATTTATCGCGAGCGCACGTGGCTGCGCTCGGGTTGGGGCTATCGCGGCCGGCCGGCCTCCGGGTGGAGGTATTACAGCGCGCCGTCCTACTACTATCCCCGGCACATCATTTACGTGCGTCCCGTCCGGTTCTTCATCTCGGCGAGAATCGGCGGCGTACATGTCCGCGCGGGCGACTACGGCGACTACGGCGACCCCTGCGACATCTACGGGTGCAACTTCTGTGACGCGCAGTTCACGAGCTTCGACGCGTACGAGCATCACATGGCACATTGCCCCTACGCTCCGCGCGGCTACAGAGTCGTCGCGAGCGACTGGGACCACGGGCAATGGGACGACGGTCAATGCCAGGACGACCGCGGGTGGGATCGGGAGGACGAGGAGTAGCCCATCTCCCGGCTGAATCGGGCAATGCTATCGGACCGGCGCGACCACAAGTCGTGCCGGTCGTTTTCTTGGGGCCCCTGTGGTACCCTCATCCGCTGTTCGTATCCCAAGCTCTATCGGAGTGGCCTCCAAAGGGATCCCGTTGGGTCAGGCGACCGAAGCGATGACGAGGGAGGGGCTGGGGGCGACCGACCGGCGCGACGCGTGGTGGCTCGCGCCCGGCGCCGTCGCGGCCGGCCTTGGACTCACCGGCCTCTACCTGGTGTGGGCCGCCGCGCAGAACGCGCACTTTAGATTCGGGGGCTACCTCTCCCCCGTCTATTCGCCGGAGATCCACCCCGGATGGTGGCCGATCTCTCCGGCCTTCCTGATCCTCATCCCGCCTCTTCTGTTCCGGACCACCTGCTATTACTACCGGAAGGCGTACTACCGGGCCTTCTTCTGGGATCCGCCCGCCTGCGCGGTGGGCGAGATCAAGCGCCCCTACGTGGGCGAGGCCAAGTTCCCGTTCGTCCTCCAGAACATGCATCGGTTCGCGCTCTACCTGGCCCTCTTCTGGCTCATTTTCTTGTGGAAGGACGTCTGGGACGCCTTCCACTTCGACGGACGGTTCGGTATCGGTCTCGGCTCCCTCTTCATCCTCGCGAGCACCGGCACGCTGACGCTCTACACGACGTCCTGCCATTCCTGGCGCCATCTGATCGGCGGGAGGCTCGACTGCTTCTCATGCTCCGCGAGCGCGCGCGCCCGGCACGGTCTCTGGGGTTGGTTCACCGGCTTGAACCAGCGGCACCAGCTCTACGCATGGATCTCCCTCTTCTCGGTGACCGCCGCTGACGTCTACGTCCGGCTCCTCTCCATGGGCATCCTTCTGGACCGGAGGCTCCTGTGAGCGTCCGCTTCGAATCCCACGACGTGGACGTGCTGGTGATCGGGGCGGGCGGCGCCGGGCTTCGCGCCGCGATCGAGGCGTCGGCGATGGGCGCCCGCGTCGGCGTCGTCTGCAAGTCGCTCCTCGGGAAGGCCCACACCGTGATGGCCGAGGGGGGCGTCGCCGCGGCGCTCGCGCACGTGGACCCCAAGGACTCCTGGAAGGTCCACTTCCGCGACACCATGCTCGGCGGAAAGATGCTCAACCACTGGCGCATGGCGCAGCTCCACGCGCAGGAGGCTCCCGAGCGCGTGCGCGAGCTCGAGCGCTGGGGCGCGGTGTTCGACCGGACGGGCGATGGGCGAATCTTGCAAAGAAATTTCGGCGGGCACAGCTCGCCGCGCCTCGCCCACGTCGGCGACCGCACCGGGCTCGAGATGATCCGCACGCTCCAAGATCACGGCGTCCATCAGGGCCTCGAGGTCTACATGGAGTGCACGGTCTCGAAGCTCCTCCTGGACGGCGGGCGCGTCATCGGCGCGTTCGCCTACTGGCGCGAGACCGGGCGCTTCGTGGTGTTTCGCGCGAAGTCGGTCGTCCTCGCCACGGGCGGGATCGGAAAGGCGTACAAGGTTACGTCGAATTCCTGGGAGTACACGGGGGACGGCCATGCGCTCGCGTACGAGGCGGGCGCGGAGCTGATCGACATGGAATTCGTGCAGTTCCACCCCACCGGGATGGTGTGGCCCCCCGGCGTGCACGGGATCCTCGTGACCGAGGCCGTCCGGGGCGAGGGTGGGGTCCTCAGGAACTCGACGGGCGAGCGCTTCATGGAGCGCTACGATCCGAAGCGCATGGAGCTCTCGACGCGCGACATGGTCGCGCGCGCCATCTACACCGAAGTGAAGGAGGGTCGGGGTTCGCCCCACGGCGGCGCCTTCCTCGACATCTCCCACAAGCCGGCGGAGCTCGTGAAAAAGAAGCTTCCCTCGATGTACCACCAATTCCTGGAGCTGGCCGACGTCGACATCACGAAGGGACCGATGGAGGTCGGACCGACGACGCACTACATCATGGGCGGCGTGCGCGTCGATCCGGACACCGGGGCCTCGACGCTGCCCGGCCTCTACGCGGCGGGGGAAACCTCCGGAGGGATGCACGGCGCGAACCGCCTCGGCGGGAATTCCCTCTCCGACCTCCTCGTCTTCGGCCGCCGCGCCGGCATGGGCGCGGCCGAGGCCGCGAAGAAGATTCCGGGGCACGCGGAGCTCGACCCGGCACAGATCGAGGCCGCGGAGCGCGAGATGCTGGCTCCGTTCGAGCGGCGCGGGGGCCCCTCACCGTACGAAGTCCACGCGAAGCTCCAGGAGACGATGCAATCTCTCGTCGGAATCTTCCGCGTCGAGGCGGATCTGCGAAAGGCGATCGATGAAATCGCCGCGCTCGCTCGCGAAGCGGAGCGGATCACCGTCACGGGCGCCCGCGAATTCAACCCGGGCTGGCACCTGGCCCGGGATCTTCGGTCGATGCTCCTCTGCAGCGAAGCGGTGGCTCGAAGCGCGCTTCTCCGGAAGGAAAGCCGGGGCGGGCACGCGCGCCTCGACTATCCCAATCCGGACCCCGAGCTCGGAAAGAAAAACAGCGTTGCCAGGAGAGACGGAGGGGCGATGAGCGTGACGCAGGCGCCGCTCCCCGAGATGCCCGCCGAGCTCCGCGCGATCGTTGACGCCGATCTCGAGCTGGTGAAGGTCTGAAGGAGACCCGATGAAGGAAGCGGTCTTTCACGTCTACCGCGGCGACGCCAAGGGCGGGGCGCTCCAGGAATACAAGGTCAAGGTGGAGGAAGGGATGGTGGTGCTCGATGCGATCCACCGCATCCAGGCCGAATCCGCGCCCGACCTCGCCGTCAGGTGGAACTGCAAGGCCGCGAAATGCGGGTCGTGCAGCGCCGAGGTGAACGGCAAGCCGAAGCTGATGTGCAAGACCCGCCTCGACGCGATGCCGCTCGACCGTCCCGTCACCGTGAGGCCGATGAGGTCCTTCCCGGTGATCAAGGATCTCGTCTCCGACGTGAAGTGGAATTACGAGGTAAACAAGAAGATCCCGGCCTTCACCCCGAAGAAGGACGCCGAATGGCGGTGGAAGCAGGAAGACATCGACCGCGTCCAGGAGTTCCGGAAGTGCATCGAGTGCTTCCTCTGCCAGAACGTCTGCCATGTCATTCGGGAGCATGACGAGAAGGCCCGCTTTGCCGGCCCGCGCTTCTTCGTGCGGGTGGCGGGCCTCGAAACCCACCCCATGGACTCCCTGAACCGGACGAAGCTGCTCAAGGATTCGATGGGGATCGGCTACTGCAACATCACAAAGTGCTGCACCGAGGTCTGCCCCGAGGACATCCACATCACCGACAACGCGATCATCCCGTTGAAGGAGCGGGTCGTCGACGACCACTACGACCCGGTAATCAAAGTAATCCGCCTCGTCACGGGAAAGAAGTAGCGGTGAGGAAGCCCCGCCCGGTCCTGCTCGCCCTCCTGCTCCTGGCCGCCGGCTCCTGCGACACCAACCAATCGAGCCCCGCGACGATGCGACCTCCGGCCGCCCCGTCGGGATACATGGCCATGCGGGTGGCGGATGGCCTCTCGCAGCCGCTCGACCTCACGGCGCCGCCCGACGATACCGCGCGGATCTTCATCGTCGAGAAGACGGGAACGATTCGAATTTTGAAGGGGGGTCAGATCCTACCGCGCGCCTTCCTCGATCTCTCGAGCATCGTCAGCAACGGGGGCGAGCAGGGCCTCCTCGGCCTCGCCTTTCATCCCCAGTACGCGTCGAACGGGAAGTTCTACGTCTACTACACGGACAAACCGGGCGGGAACATCCACGTGGTGGAGTACGTGGTGTCGTCCAACCCGGACAGCGCCTCCGCGACGAGCCGCGAGATTCTGTTCGTCGACCACTCGCGGTACTCGAATCACAACGGCGGCCAGGTCGCGTTCGGACCCGACGGCTACCTCTACATCGGCCTGGGCGACGGCGGCAGCGGCGGCGACCCGAACGGGAACGGCCAGAACCTGAACGCGCTCCTCGGCAAGATGCTCAGGATCGACGTGAATTCGGGATCCCCGTACTCGATCCCCGCGGGGAATCCGTTCCTGGGGCAGACTGGGAAGCGCGGCGAGATCTGGTCGTACGGGCTACGAAATCCTTGGCGATTCTGCTTTGACCGCGCGAACGGCGACATGGTCATCGCGGACGTGGGTCAGGATCGCTGGGAAGAACTGGACTACGAGCCGGCGGGCATGGGCGGGCGGAACTACGGCTGGAGTCGGATGGAGGGGAGGCACTGCTATCCGCCGGGGACGACTTGTAACCAGACCGGCCTCGTTCTTCCGGTCGCCGAGTACGATCACCAAGCTGGCTGCTCGGTCACGGGCGGGTACGTCTACCGGGGCAGGCTCCATCCGGAGCTCGCCGGTACCTACTTCTACGGCGACTACTGCACCGGCCTCATACGCAGCTTCCGCATCGTGAACGGGAACGCGGTCGAAGAGAAGGACTGGACGCGGGCCATTCGCACCGAGGCGGGCGGCGCCATGCAGGGTCTCTCGTCGTTCGGCCTCGACGCCTCGGGCGAGCTCTACCTGGTTCTCCTGGACGGCGAGATCTACAAGCTGGTGAAGAGGCCCTAGGGCCCGTCGCCGACGGCGCCGCTCCTCCGCTCCAGCAGCAGAACGTCGCGCCACACCCCGTTCATCTTCCCGATCCGCTCGCGCCGTCCCACGTCGCGAAATCCGCACCGGCGGTGGAGCGCCAAGCTCGCTGCGTTCTCGGGAAAGATTCCCGCCTGAAGTGTCCAAATCCCCGCGCGCTCGGAGGACTCGATGAGCGCCTCCAGGAGGGCGCGGCCCACTCCCCGCCCTTTGGCCTCCTCCGCGACGTAGACGCTCAGATCCCCCACGCCTGCGTAAACGCACCGTCCCGACACCGGCGTGAGGGCCGCCCATCCGAGAACGCGGCCGGTTCCCTCCCGCGCGGCCAGCCGCGGCTCCGCCAGGTGGGCCTTGTCCCATGTCTCCCAGGACGGGGCGTCGGTCTCGAACGTCGCGTTCCCCGTCGCGATCCCCTGGAGGTAGATCGCCCGCACGTCCTCCCAGTCGGAGGCGCGCATCGGACCCACGGCGAACCCCGTGGCGCCGTCCGCGGAGCGTCCGGCGCGCACCGTCACCGTTCGGCCTCGAGCGCGGCGCGGGCGGCTTCGAGCATCGGCCCGGTGGAGAGCGGCGCGCCGGTCGCGGCGCGCATCCACGCGTCGGGGGTGAGACGTCCCAGCCGGGTCATCCGCTCGACCTCTTCCCCGAACACCCCCGTCTTGAGCCGGGGCGCGACCTGGAAGGCAACGATCTGGCCGATCGCGTAGTCGGGGAGATAGAGCGCCGCCTGGATCAGATGGGAGTAGATCGCGAGCAGCTCGACGTCGCGCTCTCCGAAGATCGGGGCGTACCACCGGTTCCATACGTCGCGGGCGATCGAGACTACCGCCTCGCGCAGCTCGGCCGCCGACGCGGTCGGGTGCGCGTACATCCAGTTCCAGACCTTCATGTCGACGAGGCTCACGCCGCCAATCTCGTAGGTCGCCCAGAGCGACTGGAGGGCCTCGTTCCGGCGCGCCGCCTCGCCCTCGGGCGGGAAGCCCAACACCTCCAGGTCGCGGGACTGGAATACGAACGCGAACGCCTCGGTGAAGGCCGTGTTCGGCACACCGTTCAACGCCCAGTGGTCGATGCCACAGAGCGAGAAGACCTGCTCGACGTTGTGCCCCAGCTCGTGCATCGCGATGTTGAACGACTTGTAGGACATCCCGCCGTGGGCCCGCGTCCTGAGATGCGCCTTGTCCTCGCGCCGTGCCGCTCCCAGCGCGTGTCCCGCGCCGCGCGCCGCGTCGACCACGATCCGGTCGGCGAGCCACGCCGCGCGCTCCTTCGCGAAGCCGAGCGACCGCAACAGTTCGGGGAGCGCCTCCTGGAACGCCGCGACGGTCGGGTAGCGCGCGCGGACCACGCGATCGAGCTCCTCTTCGCTCCGCGCGCCGCGCGGCATGAATCCGGAGTACCAGATGTCGAACGCCTCGAGAGGACGGCCGAGCCGCAGCGCGATCCGCTTGGCCAGGGCCGCGACCTCGGGAGACTCGAGGACCGACCGGATCAGCGCCTCCACTTCCGCCTCCGGAATCTGACGATCCAGCTCGAAGCGCCGACGGATGAACGTGGGCGCGGCCGGAGCGAACGGATCGGCCGACCGGACGGACCGAAACACCTCGAGCAGGTGCATGTAGCGCGTGTCGGGCTCCCGCGCGCTCTTCCCGCTCCCGTTCGGCTCGATCTCGTTGGTCTCGGGGCACCACCGAACTTCGGGGTCGTCCCGGACGGCGCCGGGGATCTCCTGACGCACGATCCGCCGCATGACCTGGTAGATCATCCGCTGCTTCCGGAGCCCGTCCGCTCCTTCGTCGTAGCGCGACTTGAGCTCGTCGCGGAGCCCCCAATGGGAGATCAGCCGGAGTCCGCTCGCAAACGGTCCCGTTCCGTCCGGTGCGCGGAGGCGGTCCATTCGGATGTTGTACTCGGCGATGTAGTAGTCGGCGGCCTGGATCGCCCGGGCGATGCCCTGGAGCACCGGTGCGGGCACGCGCTCGGCGAAGCGGTCCATCATCCGGGACCGGGCCCAGGCATCCCGGTCCCAGGTCGGGCCCTGGTTCAGCCGCTCTTCAAGCGTGTGCACCGGGAAATTCAGGAGCGCCAGGAACGCGACCTTGGCGCGGTAGAGGTCTTCGTCCACGTGGGCCCACAGGTCGACGTCTTGGAGGAGAAAGTCGACGCGGCTCACGGGCCCCAGGTCGAGATCGACGGGCCGGTGGAGCTCCCTCCGGACCTCGTGGAGGTGCCCGTCCACCTGCTCGAGCGCCTCCTCGAGGCGGGCGAAGCACTTCGCCCGCTCGGCTTCATCGGGGACGTACTGCTCGACGCAGAACGATTCGAACGCCGCTTCCTCGCCGTCCGAGTCCCACCACCGCTCGGCCACCTGGCGGACGCCGCGTTGGATCGCGGGAGCGTGCCCGACGCCGTGCCGCTCGATCAACTTCGACGCGGCTTGCTTCAGAGCGCTCGGCCGGATCGCGGACGCCGGCCGGGGGGTGAGTGCGGGCTCGGCCGCGGGAGTCTTTGCTTTCATCTCGCCTCTCGAGTTGTCGAGGCCTGAACCACGAGGTTCAAGGGAAGAATTTCAACCCTACCACAGATGACGGGAGAGTGGCCTGGAGATGCGGGCGAGGCTAGAGCGGCGGGGGGAGGCGGGCGAGGCTAGAGTGGGAGCCAGTACGTCGCTTTGACCGCGATCATGTTCTCGGGCTCGATGCGGAAGAGGCCGTGCCAGTCGCGGGAGAGCTCGAAGTTGCCGAACGACTCCTCCCCTTCGCGGCTCTGCTGCCAGACGAGGAAGAGCGCGGAGCCGGGCCGGTATTCCCAGCGCAATACCGCGTTTCCGCGCAGGGAGCGGAAGTTGAAATTGGGATCGTCGACGTGGAACGTGGGCGCGGGGCCGCCCGCGTCCGGGTCCACCCGGAAGCCGCCCGTCGAGTCGGGCTGGACCGTTCCCCGGTGGCCCCCGTAGACGTCGAATTCGTACGTGCGCGCGGCGCGCAATTCCTTGAGCCGCTCGTATCCCCCGCTCACGATCAGGGGTTGCATGTAGAGCTGAAGGCTCAGCTTGGGAGAAAACGTCCAGTCGAGGCGCGTGTCGAGCGAGAGCTGGGTCTGGTGGAGCGACGCGAAGACGTAGCGCGACCCGTAGGTCGCGGTGGCCAGGGGGTCGGAGACGGTCTCCACGTATTGGGCGTTGTCGTGCAGATCCTTGATTCCGGGCTCGAACAGGAGACGGAGTGCGGAGGTGGGGCGGATCGAGAGCGAGCCGGAGAGCTGGGCGAGATGCCCTCCCGCCTCGTCCCACGATTCGACGCCGCTGAGGCTGAGCGTGTACATCTTCCGCGAGTCGCTGGTAACCGTCGAGCGTATCGTGCCGCCCGCGGGCAGGCGTGACAGAGGACCGCCGCGGGTCAGGCGGTCGTCGAAGCTGCCGGGGTAGTACTCGCCGCGCAAGGACGCGTACCAATAGTTGACCAAGGTCCCCTGGACTTGCCCAGCGTACTCCTGATAGGTCAGGTCGCCGTCGTAGTTCCAGGACCAGTTCGAGAAGACGTAGGAGTTCCAGTCTCGAACCACCGTTCCCGGCTTGTTCTCCTTGTACATGGCGAGGGTCGAGAGCGCGCGGCAGTCGGCCGCGTTCTGAAACCCCACGTCGTTGATCTCGAACCCCGGGCTCCAATCCTGGTAGGTCAGGGATCCCTGCCCGTGCTTTCCGGCGATCTTGTTGAGGGAGAGCAGGCCCGAGTAGCCGCTCAGGCTGGTGCGGGTCGGGTCGTAGTGAAGCGTCTTCGCGTCGGGGCGCTGGAAGTATCGCGAGCTCTTCCGCTGCGTCGCCGCGATGACGTCCTGGCTCGCCAGCACCGTGCTCCCGAGCAGCATCGCGTCGAGCGACCAGCTGCGCCGGCCCCAATAGTGGTTCAGGTCGAGGCCGCCGGCATACGCGCTCGAGCGAAGGAAATCCTTGAGCGCCGGGTCTCGGAGGTCGCGATTCACGGCCGTCGCCAGACCGCCCACGACGGTGTTGCCCTGGCGATAATCCCGGCGCATCCGCCCCACGAAGTAGTTCGTGAGCGGCTCGACGGGGGTCCGATGCTCCACGCCCGACGTGTCGACGTAGCTCGCCCGCTCGACGGGCGTCACCGCGTCGAGAATCCCCATCGTCCAGCCGCTCGAGGTCTTACCGGTCACCTTCGCCGCCGTGGTGATCGTGGTCCGTCCCGGCGAATCGACGTAGAGGTATCCGCTGTCCGAAAGGCTCCGCTGGGGCGGCCGTCCGATCCGCCGCGCGTGGAACGGGATCGTCTGGTTGAAGTTGTTGTAGCTCCGGGTCTCGCCGAAGTTGAAGACATCGGCCCCCTCGATGAAGAAGGGGCGTCGCTCCGGGAAGAACGTCTCGAACGCAGACAGGTTGACCACGGCCGGGTCGACCTCGACCTCGCCGAAGTCGGGGTTCACGGTCGCGTTGAGCGTCATGTTGCTCGTCACGCCGTACTTGAGATCGACGCCGGCGGCGGGAAACTGGTCGGTGCCGTCCCGGAACGGATTCCCGCTCGGGACCTGCTTGAACTCGGAGCGGACGCGGCCGTAGGGCAGGAGCTCCACGTGCCGAGGCGCACTGAGGCGTCCGAGGCCCGTCAGATGTCCATAGCGGCTGACGTCCGCGGCTTCCTTGAGCGGCGTGAATGAGAACTCCGAAAGTTCCTGCTTCCGGTTGATCCATCGGCGGATCTGCACGCCCCAGACGGCGTCGTTCGAGCCGCTGTAGTGGAGCTGGGAGAGCGGGATCTCCATCTCGACCGTCCAGCCCAGCGAGTCGATCGAGGTCTGGGCATTCCAGACCGGATCCCACGATGTGTCCTGGTTGCCGGTGGCCGCGATCGTCGCGTCGTCGAACGATCCGGAGGGACCGACGCGGAACGCCACGCCGGTCGAGTGATCGTGATGCGGATCGAGCAGCACCGCCAGATAGTCCGAATCCGACGAGCTGTTCACGTCGTCCCTGCGCACGAGCCTCGACCGGATCTTCGACGGCTCGCTGTCGTAGAGGCGCGCCCCGATATAGAGAGCGTCCTCGGCGATCAAAGCCCGAACCTCGGTCCGCTCGGTCGCCGGCGCTCCCTCCTTGGGCTGCCGCTGGGTGAATCGATCGACCGGGGTCGCGGCCTGCCAGGCCGCCTCGTCGAGATGTCCGTCGACGTGCACGCTCCCCGCGAGCGGGACGGCGTGGAGGACCGGCGCGTCCGAATGGGGCCGGACGGGCAGCACAGCCGCGGAATCAGCGGTCTGCGACCGCGCGACGCCGGTCAGGAGAAGCATGGGGGCGACCACGAGCCAGACGGGTGCGACCGAGCGCATCAGGGTTCCGTTCCTAGGATGGAGTGGCTAAGCCAAATCGTCCGGGTAGCGATACCCAGACCTACGCCCGGACCGGGGCGATGGTTTCGTCCCGATGGGCCGACGAACCGTCAGATGGTTTTGGGGGGGCTTTGGTTGGAACGGGGGCGCGGCTCGGACGCGCCTTTGTGGGTTGCCGGCGCTTCCTCCTCGACGACCCACCGCACGGAATTGGAGCACGGGCAGACCCCGCCGACCCGCTTCAGCGCGGGCATCTTCTTCATCGCCTGGTCGACGGTCACGCGGCCGGCCGCGACGTCGCGGAGCGTCTCGACGTAGCCCTTCATGTCGCGGCTGTGGAGGTAGGGCTCAGGAAGGTGCGCCTTCAGATGCCGCACGTAGTCATCGACCGAGGCGAACCCCTCGCCCCGCGTGCCCACCATGGTGAAGGCCGGCTCCCCTTTGCGCCGGAAGAAGCGCGCATCGGGAAGCTCGATGAGATCTTCGTACGAGACGCCGTCGTGGCGCCCGCGGTCGTCGAGGAGCCGCGCGGCGATCCGCTCGGCTTCCTCGGGGCTCAGCTTCGGAAGCCGCGCCCTGAGGTAGCGTTGGTTCAGGTCCGCCACCATCTTCCGGCATTCCTCGTAGTAGAGGGATTGGGCTTCCGCATTCTTCATGTTCTTGAAGCCGAACCGGATATTCGACTCGCCGCCCTTCTCGTGGCCGAACATCTCGAGACCCCGCGGCATCCACTTGTTGAAGGATCGGCCGATCGCGGCCATCGTGACCAGCTCGTTCCCCTGCGCGGCGCGCTGCACCCAGCGCCGTAGCGGGATCACGCCCGCGGCCAGGTGGAAGGCCTCCTCGCGCAGCATCGGCGGCATGGATTGCGCGAACGGCTTGTAGGCGCAGACTCGCTGCATGGCGAGCTGGTACTTCCCGACGCGATCGATCACGGCCGCGAAGACGACGTTGTCCACGAAGGAATCGTACTCGAGGTTGAAGGCGTCGAGCACGTGGGAGCCCGTCCGCATCGACAGGATCTCCTCGACCATCTCTTCCGCCTTCTGACCGGACACGCCGCTCCAATCCTGGGAGACCAGGAGATGGAACATCTGATACCCGTGCCGCAGCTCCTCGGCCATGACGCGCAGCACCCAGAATCGGTCCTCGTCGTCCTGGGCGCGGGCGAGCGTTCCCTCGTGCTGCTGGATGGAGCCGAACTCGGTCGACGCCTGCGCGCGGATGATGGCGAGCAGGTGCCGGGCCGGCTCCTCGCCCATCTCCGAGGGCCTCGTCATGCGCGCCTGCCCCGCCCTGTCCCCGATCTCGATCGTGTCGCCCATGCCCACTTCCATCTTGGCGCAGAGGCAGAAGTCGGGATCGTTGGGGAAGTATTTCTCCCAGTTATCGGGAAGAAGCCCATAGTCCGGGAAATTGTGGCGCTGCCAGTGGAGAACGGCGTCGTGGAATCGCTTGGGGAGTACGGTTTGCTCGACGTTCACTTGGAGCTCCTCGCGGGCGGCGGCTCGGCCGGGATCTTCATCTCGAGAGCCTGGAGGGCCGCGTTCTCGAATCCGACCGCGCGGAGGAAGGAGGCGAGGTCGGAGTCCTTCTTGTCGACGAGGGTTCGGATCATCTTCACGCCGTGGCCCGCCATCTGAGCTTGCACCGCTTCGAACAGCCTCCGTCCGATCGAGCGTCCCTGGAAGTCGGGGTCGACGCCGAACCGCTCGATCCAGCCCGTCGTCTCCTCGAGCCCAAATTCCCCGCCGCGGACGTCCGAGAACATGAAACCGACGACCGTTCCGCCGATCTCGGCGACGGGGCAGGAATCGGGGTCCCGCCGAAGATAGTACCCCACGCGCCGCTCCCATACCTCGGGCCGGTAGACCCCTGTGAGCCGCTCGTCAATAGCGACGACACGCGAGATGTCGAGCTCGCTCAGGGGCCGGATCCGGATCTCTTGGGCCGTGGAAGCCACGTGATCAGAATACCATCGGGGATCGCCGGCAGCGAGGGTTTCGGCTTGTGCCCCGCTCTGGGTTCGGTGTAGTTTGCGGCCGACCCAGGGACGGGCTCTTACCAAGAGCGCGGCCGCGCTATTGGCTCTGTCCAGGAGGACTCACGTGCGCTCTGCCACCCGCACCATTCTGTTAGCGGCGTCGTTCGTGCTCATGCTGCCCGTCGTCGCGCTCGCCGATACGTCGGCGGGCTGGCTCGCTCCCGGCGGCGGCGCCGTGTGGCCCCCCGCCGAGTACGGCACCGACGATCCTCTCGGCACGTTCGGCGGCATCGCCGGTCTCCGCATGACCCCAGCATGGGCCCTGGAGGTGCGGCTCCACTCCGCGAAGGGCGACAGCGCCAAAATCGGCGGTGCGCACACGTCGTTTCTCCGAGGGGATGGGAACCTCACGAAGTTCTTCCTGACCGAGTCGCGGTTCTCGCCCTACCTCACGGCCGGAGCCGGAGCGGTCCGCATCCGCCGCCCCGGGACCTCCGACAAGCACTTCGCCTGGAATGCCGGCGCCGGCGTTCGCATCACGGTGTCCGAGCGCATATCCCTCCGGTTGGACGCGCGCGACGTGAGCTATCAGGTTGCCGACCTTTCCGGCGCGAAGGAGTACCGCCACGCGCCCGAGGGATTCGGCGGCATCTCCTTCGGCTTCGGCGGAAGGCCGTCCGATGAGGACAATGACGGCGTGCCGAATAAGTTCGACAAGTGTGCCGCCACGCCCCTCGGCGCCCGCGTCGACGCGACCGGATGCCCGCTGGACGGCGACGGGGACGGCGTCTTCGACGGAATCGACCGCTGCGACGGGACGCCCAAGGGCGCCCTCGTTGACGCGACCGGCTGCCCGCTGGACAGCGACAAGGACGGGGCGTTCGACGGAATCGACACCTGCCCCGACACGCCCGCCGGAGTGCGGGTCGACGCGACGGGATGCCCGATGGATTCGGATGGGGACGGCGTCTACGACGGCCCCGACCAGTGCGAGAACACGCCGAAGGGCTGCACCGTGAACCCGAACGGCTGCCCGACCGATTCCGATCAGGACGGTGTCTGCGACGGCATCGACAAGTGCCCGGACACCCAAACGAACGTCCGCGTGGATATGACCGGCTGCCCCATCCAGGTGAGCGTCCGCGAGACGGAGCTGATCGAGACCGGGATGATCCGGCTCCAGGACATCAATTTCGACACCGGCAGGGCGACGATCAAGGACGACTCGTTCAAGATCCTCGACGATGTCGGAAACATCCTGATCCGTTGGCCGCAGCTTCGCATTGAGATCGGCGGGCACACCGACGCGCGCGGCAGCGACGCCACGAACCAGAAGCTGAGCGAGGCGCGCGCCAAGGCAGTGCTCGATTACCTGGTCCAGAAGTTCCCCGAGCTGATTCCGAACCAGTTCACCACGGTCGGATACGGCGAGCGTCAGCCGATCTCGACCAATCGGACGCAGCTCGGCATGGCCAAGAACCGGCGAGTCGAGTTCAAGGTGTTGAACACGGAAGCGCTGAAGAAGCAGACCGAGAAGCAGCAGTTCGTTCCCAAGGAATAGGCCCCGGCGGGTCGGGCAGGGCAATGGCGGGGAAGGGCCTCTTCCTGGCCGGTGTGGGGTTGGTCGCCGTCGAGCCGCGAGGCGAGGCGCGGCCTTCCCCCACTGCGCTCGGGATGGACGCGCTAAAGATCGGAAATTGGGCGGTCGATAGGTTCCGTTAGGCGACTTCGCGCCCAGTGAGACGCGGAGGGCGTGCCTCGCCAAGGATGGCGGGGATGTGTGCAGGGGCCGCAGCAATGCGGCCCCGATTTGTTTCGGGCGCTACTCCGGCAGCGGCCACCGGAATTCGCGGCGATACGTCTCGATCCGGCGGCGGACCCCCGAAAGGAACGGCTCCCACCGGGGATCGCCGTGGAGCGGCCCGAAGAGCTCGTCCTTCCTATACTTCGTGAGCGCGTCGTTCCCCAGCTCCACCGCCCGGTCGAGGAACCGGAACGCCTTGTCCCGGTCCCCCAGGTGTCCCCAGAGCGCCGCCGCGTCGGACGCGAAGTCCATGTCGATCATGCCGTGTGCCTCGATGTGAGGCAGGTCGCTCATCGCCGCCGCCACGTCGCCCGCGCGGAGCCGCGCGAAAGCGCGATCGAAATAGGCCGACCCGGTGACCTCCTCAGGGTCCACGCGCGTCTTGTAGTGCTCCACGGCTTCGGCGTACTTCCGCTGCTCCACCAGCAGGGCCCCTTCGAAATAGCCCAGCTGCGGGTGATTCGAGAGACGGCGTCGCACGCGCTCCAGTTCCCCTTCCGCCCCGGCGACGTTTCCTCGAAGGAGGTGAATCCGAGCCGCGCCCCACGACGCCCAGGGCAGATTGGGATCGAGATCCTGGGCGTGCCTCTCGGCGCTCATCGCCTCGTCCATCATGTCGCAAAGGCGGAAGACGTAGGCGAAGTAGTGGTAGACGAGCGGCTGGTTCGGCGTTTTTCGGCGGGCCCGGAGAAGCTCCTGAAACGCCTCTCGCTTTCTGCCGAACACGACGTGGAGCGCGGCGGTCGCGAAGGAAGCCTGGGCGTCCTCCGGGTCGAGCGAGCGCGCTCTTTGGATCGCCTCCTCCGCCTTGGCGTACCAGGCCGGGTCGGACTCGTATCCGCTGTCGACCATCCCCTGGTAGACGCTGCCCAAATGCGACCAGGCCCGCGCGTAGCCGGGCTCCACCATCACCGCCCGCTCGAATTCCCGGCTCGCGCGGAGAAATCCCTCCTTTGTCCCCGCACGCTGTGCCTCCAGTCCGCGCAGCAACAGCTCGTAGGCCTCGGGCGAGGGCGTGAACTTCTTGGGCTCCGGGCCGCGGCTCTTCCGCGATTCTTCCGCCGAGAGCCGCGCCGTCATCGCCTCGGCGATCCCGTGCGCCACCTGGTCCTGGACCTCGAAGATGTCCTCGAAGCGCAGGTCCACCTTGCCCGCCCAAAGGGCCCGGCCGCTCGGCGTTTCAACGAGTCGCGCCGTGGCGCGGAAAAGCATCGAGGACCGCGGTGACGTCGAGCTCCTGTCCGACGCGCCGCGGCTCGACCGGCGTGTTCTCGTAGACCGCGATCGATCCGGTGGAGCGCACGACGAGGTCCGGCGAGTTCATCAGCCGCGTGATGACCGCGTCCGCGAGGCCGACGCCGAGGTAGTTGAGGTCGGGATTGCCTCCGATGTTCTTGAACGGAAGCACCGCGATGGCGCGCGGTCCCTTCCCTTCCCCGGAGGGGGCCGCGGCGGGACCGCACCCGCACTCGAGCGTGTCGAGGTCGATGTCGAGGTCGCGGGCGGATGCATGGCGGCGCTCCGGATCCTTCGTGAGCACCTTCGCGAGCACGAAGTCGAAATCCGCGGTGATCGCGGGGTTCACCTTGCTCGGCGGCTCCGGGGTCTCGTGGAGGATCCGGTGCATCGTCTCGACGTTGGATTCGGCCGCGAACGGGTGCTTCCCGGTCAGGAGCTCGTAGAGGATCGTCCCGAGCGAGAAGAGATCGCTGGGCGGGCCGGCGGGCCGGCCGAGCACCTGCTCGGGCGACATGTAGGGCGCCGTTCCCATCACGGTGCCCGGGATCGTGGCGGTCC